>DATKLZ010000132.1:0-20162 GCA_035542135.1 Steroidobacteraceae bacterium
TTCGATGCGCTGCAGTCGGCGCGCGCGCGCGGCGTCGACGTGCTGCTCGCCGATACCGCCGGGCGGCTGCACAGCCAGTCGCACCTGATGGAGGAGCTGAAGAAGATCAAGCGCGTCATCGCGCGCGTCGATGCCACGGCGCCGCACGAGGTGCTGCTGGTGCTCGATGCGAACCAGGGGCAGAACGCGCTCGCGCAGGCCGAGCAGTTCCACGCGGCGATCGGCGTCACCGGCCTCGTCATCACCAAGCTCGACGGCACGGCGCGTGGCGGCATCGTGGTCGCGATCGCCCGCAAGCTCGGGGTGCCGATCCGCTTCATCGGGCTGGGCGAGCAGAGCGAGGATTTCGGATCCTTCGACGCCGCCGCGTTCGCCGCGGCACTGGTCGACGGGGCGCGCGCGTGATCACCTTCGAAGGCGTCGCCAAGCGCTACCGCAACGGGCGTGAGGCGCTCGGCGGCATCGACCTGCACGTCGCGCCCGGCGAGATGGTGTTCCTCACCGGGCGGTCGGGCGCCGGCAAGAGCACGGTGCTGAAGCTGATCGCGCTGCTCGAGCGCCCGACGCGCGGACGCGTCACGGTGGCCGGCGAGAACACCGGGACATTGCCGGCGCGGCGCATACCCGCCTTCCGCCGCCGCGTCGGCGTCGTGTTCCAGGACCACCGCCTGCTCGTCGACCGGCCGGTGTTCGACAACGTCGCGCTGCCGCTGATCGTCGCCGACAGCTCGCTGCGGGAGATCGACAAGCGCGTGCGCGCGGCGCTCGACCAGGTGGGCCTGCGCGGGAGCGAGCGCGTGCTGCCGGCCGAACTGTCGGTCGGCGAACAGCAGCGCGTCGGCATCGCGCGCGCGATCGTCAGCCGGCCGCCGATCCTGATCGCGGACGAACCGACCGGCAACCTCGACCCGCAGCTCGCCAGCGAGGTGATGACGCTGTTCCGGCGCATGAACGAGGTCGGCGTCACGGTGGTGGTCGCGACGCACGACCTGCACCTGGTGCGCGAATCCGGCCTGCGCTCGATCGTCATCGACAACGGGCGCATCGCATGATCGGCCCGGGCGGATATTTCGCGCGGCACGCGCAGGCGCTGGTCTCCTCGGCCGGCCACCTGGCGCGCGCTCCGATCGCCACGGCTTTCACCGTCGTCGTGATGGGACTCGCGCTCGCCCTGCCGCTCGGGCTCGATGTGCTGGTGCGCGGCGCGCGTGCGGCGACGCACGATCTGAGCGGCGCGGTGTCGGTGTCGGCCTACCTGAAGCCCGGCGTCACGGAGGCGCGCGCGACCCAGCTCGCCAGCACCGCGCGCGGCCGCCCGGGCATCGCCCGCGTGGAGCTGATAACCGCGACGCAGGCGCTGGCGCAGTTCCGCGCGCAATCGGGCTTCGGGGATGCGCTCGACGCGCTCGAGGGCAACCCGCTGCCGCACATGCTGGTGGTCACGCCCACGGCGGAGCGCGCCAATCCGGCCTCGATGGAGACGCTGCGCCAATACCTGGCCTCATGGCCCGAGGTCGATGACGTGCAGCTCGACGGCGACTGGGTGTCGCGGTTCAACGCGCTGCTCGGCCTGCTGCGCCAGGCCCTGCTGGTTTCCGCGGGGCTGCTCGCGATCGGCGTCGTCGCGGTCGTCGGCAACACGATCCGCCTCGAGATCCAGAATCGCCGCGCCGAGATCGAGGTGACGAAACTCGTCGGCGGCACCAACGGCTTCGTGCGCCGGCCGTTCCTGTACACCGGCGCGCTGTACGGCCTGCTCGGCGGCCTGACCGCCTGGCTGGTGGTGATCGCTGCCCTCGCGTTGCTGAACCCGGCGATCGCGCATCTCGCGCAGACCTACGGCAGCCATTTCACGGTCGCGGGCCCCGGCGGCCGCGACCTGGGGATCCTGCTCGGCGGGGGCACCCTGCTGGGCTGGATCGGCTCCTGGCTGGCGGCGGCCCGGCACCTGGCCCGGATCGAACCGGGTTCTTGATAACTATATGTTTTAGATATGTTTTTTTGACACCCGGGAACTTCCGCAGACCCTTAGCACTCCGAGCCGATGAGTGCTAGAATCGGGCTCAATCCGAGAGGTGATCCGCACATGAGTTCACAGACCGCCTTGATGACCCTTCCGACGGACTTCGGTCTGGCCGGGCCGCTGGGCAGCTTTGAGGCCTATGTCGAACGCGTCAGCCGGGTGCCGGTGCTGTCGCGCGAGGAAGAGCAGCGCCTCGCGCGGCGTTTCCGCGACGAGAACGACCTGGATGCGGCGCGCCAGCTGGTGCTGTCGCACCTGCGCTTCGTGGTGCACATCGCGCGCGGCTACGGCGGCTACGGGCTGCCGGTCAGCGACCTCGTGCAGGAAGGCAACGTGGGCCTGATGAAGGCCGTGAAGCGCTTCGACCCCGCGGTGGGCGTGCGGCTGGTGTCCTTTGCCGTGCACTGGATCCGCGCGGAAATCCACGAATACGTACTGCGCAACTGGCGGCTGGTGCGCATCGCCACGACCAAGGCGCAGCGCAAGCTGTTCTTCAACCTGCGCCGCCTGAAGACCAACCTGAGCTGGCTGAGCCCCGAGGAAACGCGGGCCGTCGCCGCCGACCTGGGCGTGCCGGCCGCCGAGGTCTCGGAGATGGAGCAGCGCCTGGCCGCGCACGACATGAGCTTCGATCCAATGCCGGCCGGCTCCGACGAGGAAGACGGCAGCTACGGCCCGGCCGCCTATCTCAGCGCGCCGGAGGCTGATCCTGCGCTGCTGGTCGAGAGCGAGGATTCCGACCAGGATGCCTCGGTGCAGCTCGCGGCGGGCCTGAAGAGCCTGGACGCGCGCAGCCGCGCCATCGTGCAGCGCCGCTGGCTGTCGAGCCCGAAGGCGACCTTGCACGAGCTGGCCGCGGAATATGGCGTTTCGGCCGAGCGCATCCGGCAGATCGAAGCCGCTGCTTTCGCCCGCCTGCGCGGCCTGCTGCCCGCCCCGGGCGTGTGATCCAGGCCACAAGCATCCACGCCGCCGTTCCAGACCGTCGTCGAAAGGCGACATAATTCGCGCCACAAAGCGATGATTTGCTATGGATTTTCCCGTGGGAAAATCCTATGCTTAAGTCCATTCCGGTCGTGGCCGACAACGATGCGGAAAAGGAACAGCGCCGTATTTGCAGAAATCGGGCTGTCCGGGTGGACACGGATGAGGCGGCCGACGTTTTCGGCTGCCGGGCACGACCAGGCGCGAACTGACGCGCAGCACCCCGCAGTTTTGGGGGCGGCATTTTTTGCCAGGCATGCCGGTCCGGATGAATAGATGCCCGCCCGTGGCAGACCAGATCGATTCTGTGATGTTGAAAGCCCCGCTCTGCGGGGCTTTTTTTTGCGGCACGTGCGCGGCCCATGCACAATGCCGCGGATGAAACCGGTACGCGCCGTGCTCTCGACCATTCCCGGACTCGTGCTCGGCATCAGCAGCGCCGGCGCCGCGGGCGATGCGAACCATGACGGCGCGCGCGCCTGGCCCGACACCTTCCTCGCGCGCGTCGAAGCCCTGGCGCTGCTGCAGACGCTGAACGCGAACCTGCTCGGCCACGACAGCGCCACGCAGATCCTCGGTGCCTGGTGCCGCGAGCACAAGCTTGCCGCGGATCCGCAGATCCTCGTGCAGCGCGTGCGCGTCGAGCCGCTGCCCGCGAGCGAGGAACAGCGCCGCAACCTGCGCGTCGCAGCCACCGACGAAGTGCGCTACCGGCACGTGCGCTTGCTGTGCGGATCGCTGGTGCTGTCGGAGGCCGACAACTGGTACGTGCCCGGCCGGCTCACCAGCGCGATGAACCAGCAGCTCGAGACGACCGATGCGCCGTTCGGCGCGGTCGTGCACGAGCTGCATTTCCAGCGCCATACGCTGGATGCGCGCCTGCTGTGGCAGCCGCTCGCGCCCGGCTGGGAAATGGGCGCGGGCAAAGATGATGCGCACGCGGGCCCGCTGCCGGTGCCGGAGCACGTGCTCGAGCACCGCGCGGTGCTCGCGCTGCCCGACGGCACGCCGATCAGCGAAGTGATCGAGACCTACACCGGCAACGTGCTGGCGTTCGCGCCGCCGCCGTCAGCCGCCGCGCGCTGATTCCGCCAGCAGCTCGCGCAGGTAGTCCTGCCAGGCCACCGCCCAGGTGTGCGTGCCGTGGCCGTGGGTGTTCTCGCCGACCGGCAGCAGCACGAACCGGCCGTGCGGGATCTTCCCGATCTCGCGCTCGGCGATGCCGAGCTCGGGCGGATTGATGAAATCATCCGCCGAATTCACCCACATCAGCGGCGCGCGGATTTCGCCGAGCCGCGCTTCCGGATCGTAATCGCGCGAGGCCGACACCTGGTACAGCAGGTCGTTGGCATCGAGATCGGCGACCAGCGCGGCAAGCGCTTCGTCGGTGCGCTGGTCGGCGGCGTCGCGCGTCGGGTACTCGCGTTGCTGCCGGGCCGGCGCCGAACCCGCGATCAGGAGGATGCCGGCCGCGTTGCGCAGCGCGGCCGTGGGCTCACTCGTGTACTCGCCGTTGCTCCAGGCCGGATCGCCCGTGATCGCGTCGATGATCAGGCGTCGCCACATGCGGTTGCGCCCCGCGATCTGCACCGGCAGGCAGGCGAGTGGCATCAGCGCGTCGGCGCGGTCGGCGTGCAGCTCGCCCCACATGAAGGCGTGCATGCAGCCCATCGACGTGCCCATCACCAGCCGCAGATGGTCGACGCCGAGGCCCTGCGTCACCAGGCGATATTGCGCCTCGACCATGTCGGCGTAGCCATAGTGCGGGAAATGCGCGTGCGCGCCGTCGCTCGGCCTGGATGAGCGGCCATGGCCGATGCCATCCGGCAGGATGATGTAGTAGCGCGCCGGGTCGAGCAGCCCGCCCGCCGCGAACAGCACGCCGGCGAATTGCGGCCGCAGGAACTGCCGGCCGCTGCCGCCGGTGCCGTGCAGGATCAGCACCGCATTGCTCACGCGCCCCTGCGCGTCGCGCCTCGGCTCGCCCAGCGTCGTGTAGTGCAGGCGCAGGTCGGCCAGCGTCTCGCCGCTGGCGAAATGGAAATCGTGCAGCACGAAGTCGCCTTCATGCGTCTGCAAGGGCGCGGGTGCGGGCGCGGCCACAGCGGCGCGGACCAGCAGCACCGCGCCGATCCACAGCAACTTCCTCATCGGGTGTGTACTCCGTGGCGAAGGGCTCAGCTCGAAGCGCCGCCGCCCAGCCAGTCGTGGCCGCGTCGCGTGGTCAGCAGCGGCAGCAGCCGCGCGTCGAGTTCGGCGTCCGGCGACCGGTAGGCCCAGTGCACGCACGGCGGCATCGACATCAGGATCGCATCCGTGCGTCCGCCGGACTGCAGGCCGAACAGCGTGCCGCGATCGAGCAGCAGGTTGAACTCCGCGTAGCGGCCGCGCCGGTACAGCTGGTAGCGGCGCTCGCGCTCGCCGTAGGCGAGCCCGTTGCGCAGTCGCACGATGGCGGCATAGGCGGCGAGGTAGCCGCGGCCGACCGCACGCATGAATTCGAAGCAGCGCTCCCACGGCATGCCGATGTCCGGCGTGTCGGCATTCAGGTCGTCGTAGAAGATGCCGCCGACGCCGCGCGCCTCGCCGCGATGCTTCAGGTAGAAATACTCGTCGCAGGTGCGGCGCAACCGCGGGTACAGGTCGGCGTGGAACGGCGCGCAGGCCGCGGCCGCGGCGCGGTGCCAGCCCGCGGCGTCCTCCTCGAACGGCAGGTAGGGCGTCAGGTCGAAGCCGCCGCCGAACCACCAGACATCGCCCGCGCTGAAATAGCGCACGTTCATGTGGCTGGTGGGCACCTGCGGATTGCGCGGATGCATGACGACCGACACCCCCATCGCGCGGAACGGCCGCCCGGCCAGTTGCGGATTGCGTGCGGTCGCCGCCGGCGGCAGCTTCGTGCCGCGCACGTCCGACAGCGCCACGCCGCCGCGCTCGAACAGCGCGCCGTCCTCGAGCACCGCGGTGATGCCATCGCCGGCGAGCGTCTCGGCGCCGCCGGCGCGCTGCCACGGATCGCGCGCGAACGCGCGCACGCCGTCGGCGGCCGCGAACCCGCTGCACAGTTCATCCTGCAGCGCGCCGAGGAAGGCGCGCACCTCGCCCGCGCGGCGTTCGGCAACGTCCGCCGCCGCGGCGCCCGCGGCGCTCAATGGCGGACCATCACGTGACGGACCACGCTGTAGTCCTCGAGCGCGTACATCGAGAGGTCCTTGCCGTAGCCGGAGCGCTTCAGGCCGCCGTGCGGCATCTCGGAGACCAGCATGAAGTGCGTGTTGATCCAGGTGCACCCGTAACGCAGCCGCGAGGCGACCTGCATCGCGCGGCCGACGTCGTGCGTCCACACCGAGGAAGCCAGCCCGTAGTCCGAGTCGTTCGCCCAGGCGATCGCGTCGTCGGCGTCCTTGAATCGCGTGACCGACACGACCGGCCCGAACACCTCGCGCCGCACGATCTCGTCGTTCTGCCGCGCGCCGGCGATCACCGTGGGTTCGAAGAAGAAACCCTTGCCGGCGCGGGCCTTGCCACCCGTGACGACTTCGATGTGCTTCTTCTGCGTGGCGCGTTCGACGAAGCCGGCGACGCGGTCGCGCTGTTCGGCGCTGATCAGCGGACCCATCTCGACGCCCTCCTGCTGCTGCGTGCCGACCTTGATCGTGCCGACCGCCGCAGCCAGGTCGGCGACGAGCCGGTCGTAGACCTTCGCGCCGGCGTAGATGCGGCAGGCCGCGGTGCAATCCTGCCCGGCGTTGTAGTAGCCGAAGGTGCGCACGCCGCCGACGACGGATGCGAGATCCGCATCGTCGAACACGATGACCGGGGCCTTGCCGCCGAGCTCCAGGTGCGTGCGCTTGGTGCCCCGGGCCGCCGCGGCCAGCACCTTCTCGCCGGTCGACACATCGCCGGTCAGCGAGATCATCGCCACGCCCGGATGGCCGACCAGCGGCGCGCCGACGCTCTGGCCGCGCCCGCAGATGACGTTGACGACGCCGGGCGGGAACAGCTCGGCCAGGATCGTCGCGAGCCTCAGCGTGCTCAGCGGCGTCTGCTCGGAGGGCTTGATGACGACGGTGTTGCCCGCGGCCAGCGCGGGCGCGAGCTTCCACGCGGCCATCATCAGCGGATAGTTCCACGGCGCGATCGAGGCGACGACGCCGACCGGATCGCGCCGGATCATGCTGGTGAAGCCGGCGACGTATTCGCCCGCCACCGCCCCGTGCATCGTGCGCGCGGCGCCGGCGAAGAAGCGGAACACGTCGGCCACCGCCGGAATCTCGTCGCCGAGCGCGGCCGCGAGCGGCTTGCCGCAGTTGCGCGACTCGACCGAGGCGAATCCGGCGCCGTCGGCTTCGATGCGGTCGGCGAGCTTCAGCAGCAGCGTGGCGCGGTCCTTCGGCGGCGTGGCGGCCCAGCCCTCGAAGGCCGCCTGCGCGGCTTGCACCGCGGCTTCGATCTGTTCGCGGCTCGCCTCGGGCTCCGCCACCAGCAGCTTGCCGGTGGCGGGGTCGAGCACCTGCTCCGCCGCGCCCTTGCCGGCGACCAGTTTTCCGTTGATCAGCAGTTTGGTGTCCATGATGCGTCTACCGTGTGGCCGTCAGTTGCTGTTCTTCGCCTGCGCAATCAGCCGCTGCAATTCGTCGACGCCGCGCGCCATGATCGGATCGAGAGGCGCTTCCGGCGCCGAGGGCAGATCCGGCACGAGCACGGGCGGCAGCCAGTCCTGTCGCGGCGTGCCGTTGACGTGATAAAGCTGCTCCGTCGCGAATGCGACGTCAATCCCGGTGCGCGGCAGCGTGAAATCGCTGACCGCGCCGGCCAGGTGCGCCATCGGCGTGCCGATCACCAGTGCGCGCTTCATGCCGTCGAGACCGATCGCCATGCCCTCGCCCATGCTGCCGGTCCAATGGTCGACCAGCACGACGATCGGCGCCTCGTACGTGAATGGGCCGCGCGGCGCCACGAATTCGAACCAGTTGCGTTCGATGTCGCTGCGCCCGTAGTTCGGGATGCGGTGATGCTGATAGGGCAGCATGGTCTTGACCAGCCTGCCCAGGATGCCGAGCGCCACCGAGCTGTCGCCGCCGCTGGGCACGTCGCGCAGGTCGAGTATCAGTCCGGGTGCGCCGCGCAGTTGCTCCAGCGCGCGATCGAACGCGGCCACGGTGCCTATGTCGCCGATCGAGTTGTTGAAGCGGATCCAGCCGACGCCATCCGGCAGCACGCCGCAGGCCAGCGCACCGGGCGGACGGTCGAAGCGGCGCTCGAGCGGCAACGTGAGTTCGCGCACGCGCCCGTTGCGATCGCGCACGCCCAGCTGGCGCACTTCGTCGGCCCGCCCGGCCAGCACCGACAGCAGTGCCCAGTTGCGTGCTGCCGCCGGGCGGTTGTCGACGTAGGCCGTCAGGCGGGCAGTGATCGCGGCTGCGACCGGCAGCTTGCCGATCGTCGTGACACGATCGCCGGGCACAATGCCGGCGCGCTCGGCATCGCTGCCGCGCCGCACCGCGATCACCGCTGCGCCGTTCGCGTCTTCGCTCGCCCAGATATCGGCGAACGTGGGCACCGGCAACCAGCGGTGCGGATTGTGCGCGCGCACTTCGGCATGGAAGTCGTGCACCTCATCGAGCGCGGCCTCGATGACCGCCGCGTAGCTCACCGCGTCCTGCGCGGCCAGCACCGCGGGCCGATAGCGATCGGCCCAGGTCAGCCAGGGCTTTTCGGCGCGCTCGGGATAGGCATAGTTGTCGCTGAAATCCTGCACGAAAGCGAGAAAGTCCGCGAGGCGTGCCTGCTCGGACCACTCGCCAGCGCGGGACACTTCGGCGCACTGCCCGATGCTTGCCAGCAGGCCGAGCGTGGCGGCCAGCAGCGCCGTGATTCCGCCTGTGCATCGCTGCGCGCTGTCCGCCATAATGCGCGGCATGATCCCACAATTCGAGGTTTCCCTCATGCCCAGCCTGAAACCTGCCGGGGCACTGTGCGCGCTCGTCGCGTCCACGCTCACCGCCGCTGCAAGCGCGGCGCCGGCCGCTGCCGCCGCGGCCTCGATCGATCCGCAACTGGCCGCCGCGGTCGCGAACCCGCAGCGTTCCGCGCCGTTCATCGCGCGCGATGCCGCGCGCCATCCGGCCGAGGAACTCAGCTTCTTCGGCCTGAAGCCAGGCATGACCGTCGTCGAACTGTGGCCGGGCACGGGGTACTGGACCGAGATCCTGGGGCCCTATCTCGCCAAGGGCGGCCACTACTACGTGGCGCAGCCCGTGCGCGGCAACCAGGAGGAAGACGAAGGCGTGGCGCGTTGGCAGGCGCGCGTCGACAAGATGAAGGATCACATCGGGCCGATCACGCAGACGCACCTGGGCAAGGATCACTACGACGTCGCACCGGCCAATTCCGCGGATCTCGTCGTCACCTTCCGCAACCTGCACAACTGGGTCGGCGAAGGCTATGCCGAACAGGCGCTGGCCGGCGTGTATCGCGCGCTGAAGCCGGGCGGCATCCTCGGCATCGAGGACCATCGCGGCCGCGACGACAAGCCGCAGGATCCGAAGGCGAACGACGGCTACCTGCGCCAGGACTACGCGATCGCGCTGGTGAAGAAGGCCGGCTTCGAATACGTCGGCGCCTCGGAGATCAACGCCAACCCGAAGGACACGAAGGACTGGGTCGATGGCGTGTGGACGCTGCCGCCGACGCTCTCGCAGGGTGACAAGGACCGGGCGCGCTACGTGGCGATCGGCGAGGCGGACAACTTCGTGCTGAAGTTCCGCAAGCCTAGCCACTGACCGGCGGTCGCCGGAAGCGCCGGCGCAACGCGACGATCCACAGCACGGTCGCCAGCAGGTAGGCGCCGAGCGCGATGCCGAAGCGCGTGCTGTCGAGCGCCGGCGGCACCGCGGCGTTCGCGCGCACCACCAGCGAGTGCATCGCGCACAGGAATGCAACCAGCAGCAGGCCGAACCAGCGCATGTGCCGCAGCAGGTAATCGATCGTCGGCGCGCGCTGCGCCTCCGACAACCAGTGATCGCGGTGGGGCAGGTTGATGCGCGCGCCGGGCGCGGCGAGCATGCGCTCCATCGCGAAATTCACCAGCCACGGCAGCAGCACGACGAAGGCCAGCATGAAGCGCACGTAGGCGTCGTGCTTCATGTAACCGTTGGCCGCGCCGCCGGCGCCGAAATGCGTCGCCACGACCGCCGGCAGCGCGCGGCTGCTCGCCCAGACGTACAGCGCCGCCAGCGCCAGCGGCAGCAGCAGCACGGGCGAGGTCGTGCTGCGCTTCACCGGGTCGCCGCGGCGATCGCGGCCTGGTAGGCCGCGGCCGGCTCGCGCGCATCGGCGATGGTGGTATTGAGGTCGCGCAGCAGCCCGTCCTTCAGGCCGTACACCCAACCGTGGATCGACAGTTCCTGGCCGCGCTCCCACGCATCGCGCACGATCGTCGTCTGGCACACGTTCGCCACCTGCTCGATGACGTTCAACTCGCACAGCCGGTCGCTGGCGGCCGCTTCATCGCCGGCCAGGGCCAACGCCTGCGCGTGCTTCTGGCTCACGTCCTGCACGTGGCGCAGCCAGTTGTCGCTGAGGCCGATGCGCTCGCGCCGGAAGGCGGCGCGCACGCCGCTGCACCCGTAGTGGCCGCAGACGATGACATGGCGCACCTTGAGGATGTCGATCGCGAACTGCATGACCGATAGGCAGTTGAGGTCGGTGTGCACGACCAGGTTGCCGACATTGCGGTGCACGAACAGCTCGCCGGGCAGGAGCCCGACGATTTCATTGGCCGGCACGCGGCTGTCGGAACAGCCGATCCACAGGTAGGCGGGCGATTGCTGGCGCGACAGCTTCTGGAAGAACTGCGGGTCCTGCGCCCGGATGCGATCGGCCCAGGCGCGGTTGTTGTCGAACAGCTGCCGGAGATTTCGCATGCGGACCGGTTCCAGGGAGCGGGCAAGGCCGGCACTGTAGCAGGAGGTCCGCTGCTCCCGCCACGCGGCGGCGGCGGCAGGCTGGCGTAAGCCGCCTCGGCAAACGTATAGTCACGGCCATCATTGCCAGGCCCTGTCGGGGAGATCGCGCATGCCCGGTCGCATTCTCATCGTGGTGGGCAGCCTCGCGCTGCTGTTGTCGGCTGCGACCAGCGGCGCGCCGCTGTATCCACCGGCGGGGCTCGACATGTCGGCCATCGATCCGTCGACGAAGCCCGGCGACGATTTCTTCCAGTACGCCAACGGCACCTGGCTGGAGCACGCCACGATCCCGGCCGACCGCTCGTTCATCACCGAGGCGCAGCGGTTGCGCGATGACACCGAGACGCAGCTGCGCGAGACCATCGAGGCCGCCGCCGCGCAGGCCGGTCACGCGCCGGTGACGCTGGCGGGCAAGGTGGGCGCGTTCTACAAGTCGTTCATGGACGACGCGCGGCGCGAAGCGCAGGGCCTGCGCCCGCTGCAGAAGCAGCTCGCCGAGGTGCGCGCCGCGAAGACACGCGCGCAGCTCGCGGCCATCATGGGCCGGTCGATGGGCGATTTCGGCGGCAGCCTGTTCGCCGCCTCGATCGACGTCGACCTGAAGGACACGGCGCACTACGCCGTCACGCTGTCGCAGTCCGGCCTGTCGCTGCCGGACCGCGACTACTACCTGAACCCGCAGTTCGCGCGGGAGAAGCGCGAATTCCGCGACTACGCCGCCCGGCTGCTGGCGCTCGCGGGCTGGCCGGGTCCGCAAGTGCAGGCGAATGCGATCGAGGCGCTCGAGTCGCGCATCGCGGAGGCGAGCTGGACCAAGGCGCAGCAGCGCAACCTGCAGGCGACGTACAACCCCTGCACGCCGGCCGCCCTGCAATCCTTCGCGCCAGGATTCGCGTGGGCGGATTTCCTCGCCGGCGCCGGCCTGCGCGGCAAGCAGCGCGTCATCGTCGCCGAGCAGAGCGCGTTCCCGAAGCTCGCGCAGGTCTTCGCCGACACCGACCTGGGCACGCTGCGCGCCTGGGTCGCCTACATGCTGCTGGATTCGGCCGCGCCGTACCTGAGCGCGCCGTTCGCCGATGCGCGTTTCCATTTCCGCGACCACGTGCTGCTCGGCATCAAGGAGCGGCCGGCGCGCTGGAAGGAAGGCATCCGCGCGGTCTCGGGCGGCGACTGCCTGGCCGGTGGCGCCTGCTTCGGCACGCTGAACTGGGCCGTCGGGCAACTGTACACCGCGAAATATTTTCCGCCGGCCACCAAGGCGGCCATCCAGGCGCTGGTCACCGAACTCATCGCGGCCTATCGCGCACGCATCGAGCATCTCGAGTGGATGGGCCCGGCCACGCGCGCCGAAGCGCTGCGCAAGCTCGACACCTATGTCGTCAAGGTCGGCTACCCCGATCACCCGCGCAGCTACGACAAGGTCATCGTGCACGACGATGACATCGTCGGCAACGTGCGGCGCGCCGCCGCGGCCGACTGGGCCTTCAACGTGGATCGCAGCGACGGGCCGGTGGACACCAGCGACTGGTACATGACGCCGCAGACCGTCGACGCCTACAACGGCTCGCTCCGCGACATCGTGTTCCCGGCGGCGATCCTGCAAGCGCCGGAGTTCGACCCCGAGGCCGACGCCGCGGTGAACTACGGCAGCATCGGCTCGACGATCGGCCACGAACTGACGCACGGCTTCGACGACGAGGGCCGCACGCTCGATGCCAGCGGCGCGCTGCGCGACTGGTGGACGCCCGAGGATGCGGCGGCATTCAAGCAGCGCGCGGCAGTGCTCGGCGCGCAGTACGCCACCTACGAACCGGTCGCCGGACTGCACATCAATCCCGAGCTGACGATGGGCGAGAACCTGGCGGACCTCGGCGGCCTGGCGATCGCGCTCGATGCGTACCACGCTTCGCTCCACGGCCAGGCGGCGCCGGTCATCGACGGACTGACCGGCGACCAGCGATTCTTCCGCGCCTTCGCGCAGGGCTGGCGCGGCAAGGGGCGCGAGGACTACATCCGCCAGCTCACGACCAGCGACCCGCACTCGTACCGCAAGTTCCGCGTCAACGGCGTGGTGCGCAACATCGATGCCTGGTACGAAGCCTTCGGGGTGCAGCCCGGCGACAAGCTCTACGTCGCGCCCGACCAGCGCGCGCGCATCTGGTAACGCTGCGCGCGGATGCGGGCGGCGCCCGTCGCGGGCGCTACGGCACCCCCGCCATGCGGTCGTGCGCGACGAAGAACTTGCGCGCCAGCGCGGCCAGCTGCCCTTCGCTCGGGTGATCGACGGTTTCCCAGCCGGCGATGCGCGGCGCGATCGCCGGCCGGTGCTTCTCGACGTAGTGCCGGAAATCCGCCTGCGCCTGGTGCGAACCGGTCACCAGCACTTCCTTGATGTCGGCCAGCGCATCGCAGACCGCGCCGAAGAACTCGTGTTCGGTGCGCACCTGGCTGCCGTGCTGGCGCGTGTGGTGCTGGTGCGCCTTGATCTTCTGCACCTGCGTCGAATCGGTCTGCAGGTGCAGCACCTGCGCGTGATGGTGATCGATCCACAGGACGGCGTGCAGGTTCGACATGGTGATACTCCGCGGCGTGGGCGCGCATTGCAGCTGGGGTTGTTCCGCCGTTGATTGTAGCAGCCGCGCGCGCGCCAACCGGCGGCCCGGACTAGCGGAAAGTACCTACCAGCCCGCGGCCTGGCCGTCCTTGCGGTGGTCGGAGGCCGCGCGGTAATAGGCGTCGGGCGGCGGCGAGCGCAGGATCGCCTGGTAGCCGCCCATGCCGTCGCCGTTGGCCGCCTTCACCTTGTGCCCCATCGCCGCGAGTGGCGCGCCGACCCGGTCGTAGAGCGGCGTCTCGAGCTCGAGCGTGTCGCTGTCCTGCGCATGCTGGAAGCGCGCCATGTCGCTCGCCGCCTGCAGGTTCGCGCCCAGGTCGATCAGGTCCACGAGCACCTGCATGTGCCCCTGCGCCTGCATGCTGCCGCCCATCAATCCGAACGAGACCAAGGGCTGCCCGTCCTTCATGACGAAGGCGGGAATGATCGTGTGGAAGGGACGCTTGCGCGGCGCGATGACATTCGGGCTCGCCGGGTCGAGCGAGAACAAGGCGCCACGATCGTGCAGCACGAAGCCGAACCCGGGCACGGTGATGCCTGATCCGAGCGCGTCGTAGACGCTGTAGATCATCGACACCATGTTGCCGGCGCGATCGGCGGTGGTCAGGTACACCGTGCCGCCTTGCTGCGCGCGCTTCGTCGCCGGCGCGGTGGCGTGCTTCGGGTCGATGCGCGCGCACTGCTCCGCCGCGTACTGCTTCGAGATCAGCTTCTCGACCGGCACCCTGGCGAAGCGCGGATCGGCGTTGTAGCGCTCCAGATCATCGAACACCCGCTTCTTGGTCTCGATGAGCAGATGCCAGTACTCCGGCGCAGTGGGCCCGAGCTTGGCCAGGTCGTAGCCCAGCTTCGGCACGCAGGCCTCGAGGATGTTCAGCTCCTCGAGCACCGCGAAGCCCTGCCCGTTCGGCGGCAGCTCGTAGACATCGAAGCCGTGGTAGTTCGTCGTCAGCGGCGTGACCCACTCCGCGTGGAAGTCCGAGAGATCGGCGGCCGTCATCGTGCCGCCGAGCGCTTTCGACTTCGCGACGATCGCCCGCGCGATCTCGCCCTTGTAGAACGCGTCGCGCCCCTGCTGCTGCAGCAGCCTGAAGGCTCGCGCAAGCGCCGGATTGCGGAACACGGCGCCGGCTGCAGGCAACTGCCCGTGCGGATAGTAGGTCTCGAGCGTGTCGGCGTCGGACTTCACCTGCGTGTTGTAGGAATACGTGTCGGCCATTTCGGCGGCGATGCGCTGCGACCATGGGAAGCCATCGCTCGCCAGGTCGACCGCCGGTTGCAGCACCTGCCTGAAACCCATCGTGCCGGCGCGACGCAACAGCTGGTCCCAACCGTCGACGGCGCCCGGCACATCCACGGTGAGGATGCCGAACTCCGGCATGCCGGTGCCCGCATCGTAGCCGTGCGACTTCAGCAGCGCGGGCGTGACGCCCGTCGCCGCCCAGCCGCTGGCGTTGATGCCGATCAGCTTGTGCTCCTTCGCGACGTAGACGATGGCGAACATGTCGCCACCGATGCCGGCACTCTCGGGTTCGACGACGTTGAGCACCGCGGCCGTCGCGACCGCGGCGTCGATCGCATTGCCGCCCTGCTGCAGGATGCGCAGTCCCGCCTGCGCCGCGAGCGGATGCGAGGTGCTGACGACGCCGTTGCGCGCCATCACTTCGGCGCGCGACTGCGGCAGCCAGCCCTCGGCGCGATCGCCGCGCACCGCGTCGCAGGCAGGGGGCAGTGGCGCGCCACCCGCTGCATTGCAGGTCGAGAGCTTCAATGCGGACTGGGGCTCGATCGCCGCGGCTCCGATCAGCACGGGCATGCACAGCAGAGTGAATGCGGGTATCGAGCTACGGTTCATGCGGCGACTCCGGATCCTTCAGGTGAGGGAGCGTATCCAGAATTGGTCCCAGGCGTTGGTCCGGCTGATGAACCAGGCCGCATAGAGCGCTGTTGCGGTCGCCAGGCCCCCGAAGGCGAAGACCGGGTGCAGGCGGCGCGTCCGCAGCGCATCGACGGCCAGCACCGCCAGGGAAAACACCGCCCAGGCATTCAGGATGGACAGATTGGTCTGAAGGAAATCAAGGAATGGAACATTCAGGGTCAGCCTGACGACTGCGTTGGGCAGCAGGGACAATGTCGCAAGCACGATCAGGCGCTTGTGGACATCGGGACGATGCCGATACGCGCCTGCCGCCCAGATCCAAGCGCCGAACAGCAGCATCTGCGCGTACGAAATGCCCAGCACGTTCAGTTCGGACAGCATGAAGTCCGTATGGCCATGCACTTCGCGCGCGGCCGAGATCGTTACCGCGACGCAGCCGACCGGGACCAGCAGCGCGGCATAGTAGAGGCCGTAGATCCCGAGCCTGATGTGCCAGGACAGCCGCCCGGTCGGCACCAGCAATGCCTGGATGACGAGCAGGACCACCCAACCCGTCATCATCGCGCCGTGCACGACGATGAACGGCGGCGGCGCCGGGCGGCGATACATCCCGTGC
The DNA here is from genome assembly GCA_035542135.1 of Steroidobacteraceae bacterium. Classification (GTDB taxonomy): domain Bacteria; phylum Pseudomonadota; class Gammaproteobacteria; order Steroidobacterales; family Steroidobacteraceae; genus FEN-1191. Next base: position 16,087 of record DATKLZ010000132.1, read on the forward strand.
AGGAAGAAGCTCGGCGCAAACGCCACGAAGGTCAGCAGCACTACGGCGAGCGAGAACGCCGTGAAGTAAAGCCGCTCCGTGCGCTTTCCCGGCCAGGGTTCGCGTTCCGCAGCTGGATTCGATTCGCCGACGTTCATCCCGTTGCCCCGTCTTGGCCCGAACGCCAAAATTCTAGGACAGGCGCCCGGCGGCCGCTATCGGTCCGCGGGCGGCATGAATGACCGCCCCAGGCGGCGTCTGCCGGGAGGGCGTGGGCCCGCCAGGATTCGAACCTGGAACCAAGGGATTATGAGTCCCCTGCACTAACCGTTGTGCTACAGGCCCGTCGCGACAGACGTGCGGAGTCTATCAGGGCGCCACCGGCGCCGTTCGGAGGCTCGGCCAGGCGCCGGCCCTGGGCCTTCAGGCGTTGGCGAGGAAGGCGTCGCAGCTGCCGCGCGCGGCTTCGGTCTTCGGTATCTTGCCGCAGATCTGCTGCATGCGCGCGCGCAGGTCGACCAGCGTCGCGTGGTGCGCGCCCTTCGTCGCGGCGTCCCACTTGCGCAGCGCCGCATCGAGCTTCTCGAGCCGCATGCGGGCGCGCTGGTAGATGCGGTCGGGCCCGTCGAGCTCGCCGAGCACCTGCGCGGTGACGGTGCCGATCTTCGCGGCATCATCGGGCGCGAGGCGCAGCAGGCCCTGCGCGTAGATCGCGCCCCACTGGAAGCGCGTCGCCGGACCCCGGGCTTCCGCGAAGCCTTCCGAGTACCACTTGATCGCCTCGTCCTTGCGACCGAGCTGTTCGGCGAGTTCGCCCAGGTCGGTCTTGTAGTAGTACGGCGTGGCGCTGCGCGCCAGTTCGCCCTGCACGACCTTGTAGGCCTGCTCGTCCTGCCCGAGCAGGTCGTAGATCGGCAGCACGGCATTGATGATGCCAGAACGCACGTACGGGATCTGCCGCTCGGCCAGTGCCGCATTGACGCGCGCGGTGGCGGCGCGGGCGGCGCCGACCGGAATCGCGCCGTTGATGACCTTGATGGCCTGGAGCTTCGAGCCGATCGCGCCGAGCTGGTCGGCCTCGGCGAAATCGGGCTGGGAAGCGGTCATGTCCATGACCCTGCTGAAGCGCGCCAGCCAGGCGGCCGCATCGGCCCGCGCCTTCACGACGCGGAAGAAATCCTCATCGAGCATCTGCAGCGCATCGGCCACGGCGACCGCCGTTCCCTCGTCGGCCAGCACGCCATCGACCGCGCCGGCGCGGGCGAGCAGCGACGCGCTCGGGGCCTTGCCGGCCTTAAACGCCTCGGCTTCGGCGTGCGTCGCGAAAGCGGCGGCGAAGATCGCGAGCCGCGCGCGCTCATTGCGCGCGTCCGCCGGACATTGCTTCGCGGCCGCATCGAGCCGATTCGCGAGCGCGGCGCTGGCCGTCGCATCAGCGAGGGTGTCGAGCTCCCAGGCGTTGAATGCCAGGCGGCGGCATTGGCCGATGGCGAGCGCGTGGCCCGCGGCCGCCTGGTCGAGCAGCGCGGCGGCCGGCTGCAGGTCGGCGAGCGCGTTGTCGAGCACGGCCGAGTACTGTTCGAGATCCATGCCACCGGCGATGCGCATCTGCTCGTGGCGGTCGGCGTCGAGCACGACCAGCGTCGGATAGCCGGTCACGTGGAATTCCTCGCCCCACTTCTGCGCGCGCTCGTCGTCACCGTCGAGATAGACCGGCACGAACAGCGCGCTCTTGGCGATGAAATCGGGACGCGAGAACACGGTCGACTTGAGCTGCTGGCAGGGCGGGCACCAGACCGCGCCCCAGTACAGCAGCAGCGGCTTGCGCGCGGCGCGCGCAGCCGTGAAGGCGTCGGCGACATCGCCTTCGAACCAGGCGATGCCGGGCGCGTCGGCATGCCGGCGCGCAGCCGGCGCAGCCGGCGCGGGCGTTGCAGCGGACTGCGGCGCATCACCCTTCGAACACGCGACGAGGCACAGCGCGAGCGCGCCGACGAGCGAACCGAGCGACAGGCGGAGCGTGCTTTCCATGGGATAAAGATAACGTGTTTGGAAAGTGTCCGCCAATGACGGCGCGTCATGATCTGATGCCGCAGCGGCCGTCCCTTCAGCCGCGGCGCCGCGCGCCCCGCGATGGCGGGGCATGCAGCGGGTCCTCGGGCCAGGGGTGCTTCGGGTAGCGGCCGCGCATGTCCTTGCGCACATCGGCATAGCTCGTCTTCCAGAACCCGGCCAGGTCGCGGGTGATCTGCACCGGCCGTCGTGCCGGTGACAGCAGACGGAAGCACACCGGGACCGTGCCACCGCCGATGCGCGGCGTCTGCGCCAGGCCGAACACCTCCTGCAGCCGCACGTTGATCGCCGGCGCGCCATCGCCCGCATAGTCGATGCGGACGCGCGAACCGGAGGGCACCGCGAGCTCGCGCGGCGCCAGTTCATCGAGCGCGCGGCGCTGCGCGCCCGACAGTCGCGCCAGCAACGCATCGGCGAGCGGCACGCGCGCGAGCTGCTCGCGCCGCGTGATGCCCTCGAGCCACGGCGACAGCCACGATTCGAGTCCGCGCAGCAGCGATTCGTCGTCGCTCGCTGGCCAGGGCGGATGCGGGGCATTCGGCAGCGCGCGCACGAATTCGAGCCGCGCGCGCAGGTTGCGGGTGGCCTCGTCCCACGGCAGGCAATCGAGCCCCAGCGCGCGAACGCCCTCGAGCATCGCCGCCGCGGCCCGTTCCCGCGGCGGCGGTTGCAGCGGGCGCTGCTCGATCAGCAGCGCGCCGAAGCGGCGCTGGCGTTCGGCCAGCACCGCCCCCGCGCGCGCGTCCCATTCGACGCGCTGTTCGATGGTGATCTGCGCGCCGAACAGTTCCTCGAACTCGGCCGCGTCGAGCGGCGCGGCCATATCGATGCGTGCTTCGCGGTCGCGATCGTCGAGCTCGACGGCGACGATGTATTCCTGCGCGGCCAGACCGGTCGCGGCCGGAAACGCCGCGCCGCGCCCATTGGCCAGCAGGTAGCGGCCGCCGCCCTCGCCGCGTCGCCTGCCGACGCGATCGGGAAAAGCCATCGCCAGCAGCATGCCGGGCGAGGCCTGCGATGCGGCCTCGCCCCCGGCATCGCCCGGCGCGCCATGCGGCGCGCCGCCGGACGCCAGCTGCACGATGCGCGCGGCATTGGCCCGCATGCGCTCGCGCACGCCGCGCGCGACCTGCGCCGACCCCGCGTCGCCGCGCAGCATCTCGAGCCGCGTTCGGATGTCCGGATCGCGCTGCGCGCCTGACTGCCGCAGCAGGTCGCGCTCCGAGAGGAGCGCCGCGAGTTCGGCGGCCAGCGGCAGCGAGCGATGGGTGCGCGCGGCGAGCACCATGTGCGCCAGACGCGGGTGCAGCGGCAGCGCCACCATCTCGCGGCCGAGCGGCGTGATCGCGCCGGCGGCGTCGAGCGCTTCGAGCCGTTGCAGCAGCTCGCGCGCCTGCGCCAGCATCGGCGGCGGCGGCGCATCGAGCCAGGCGAGCCGCGCGGCATCCGTGCTGCCCCACTGCGAGAGCTCGAGCGCGAGCGGCGCGAGGTCGGCTTCCGTGATCTCGGCCGGCGTGAATGCGGCCAGGCTCGCCTGCGCGCCCTCGCTCCACAACCGATAGCAACGGCCCGGCGCCGTGCGGCCGGCGCGGCCGGCGCGCTGGTCGGCGGCCGCGCGCGAGATGCGCGCCAGCTCGAGCCGGCTCATGCCGGTGACCGGATCGAAGCGCGAGCGGCGCGCGAGCCCCGCGTCGATGACCACGGTGACGCCGGGAATCGTCACGCTGGTCTCGGCGATGTTGGTCGACAGCACGATGCGGCGCACGCCCGCGGCGGCGGGATCCAGCGCGGCATCCTGCTGCTGCGCGTCGAGCTCGCCGTACAGCGGCAGCAGCAGCACGCGCGGGCTGGCGAGATCGGCGAGCAATGACTGCACGCGGCGAATCTCGCCGGCGCCGGGCAGGAACACGAGCAGATCGCCCTCCGATTCGGCGAGCGCGCGCCGCACGACCTGCGCCACCAACCGCTCGGGCGAGTCGGCGCCGCCGGGCAGGAGCGGCGCGCCGCGGCCGGCGTAGATGAGG
>DATKLZ010000133.1:0-3068 GCA_035542135.1 Steroidobacteraceae bacterium
AACAGGAACAGCACCATGACGGCGCCGACGTAGACCAGCACCAGCACGATGGCGAGGAACTCGGCCTCGATCAGCATCCACAGCACCGCGCTGGTCAGGAAGCACAGCACCAGGCTGAGCGCCGCGTGGACCGGGTTGCGCGAGGTGATGACGCCGACGCCCGCGGCCACGAGGATCGTCGCGAAGGCATAGAACAGGATGGTGACCAGCATGGTGTGGGTGCCCCAGCGCTACCGGGAGCGCGCGTCGGCGGCCTTGTCGGCGGCGATCATCGCTTCATAGCGGTCGCCGACGGCCAGCAGTTTGTCCTTGGTCATGATGTTCTCGCCCCGGTGTTCCATGTGGTACTCGTGGATGCGCGTCTCGACGATGGCGTCCACCGGGCAGGCTTCCTCGCAGAAGCCGCAGTAGATGCACTTGAACAGGTCGATGTCGTAGCGCGTCGTGCGGCGCGTGCCGTCGGCCGACACGTCGGAATCGATCGTGATCGCCAGCGCCGGGCACACCGCCTCGCACAGCTTGCAGGCGATGCAGCGCTCCTCTCCGTTCGGATACCGTCTCAGCGCATGCAGCCCCCTGAACCGGACGGACTGAGGGGTCTTCTCTTCCGGGTAGTTGACCGTGATCTTGCGGCGGAACAGCGAGCGGGCGGTCACGCCGAGGCCCTTGAGCATCTCCCAGAGGGTGAAGGTCTTGATCGTGCTGCTCATGCTCATGCGGAGATCCTCATGCGCGCCAGGGGCCGACGTGGAACCAGGCGAGCGCGCCTTCGACGGCGATCCACACGATCGTGATCGGGATCAGCACCTTCCACCCGAGGCGCATGATCTGGTCGTAGCGATAGCGCGGGAACGTGGCGCGCAGCCACAGGAACACGCACAACAGCAGGAAGATCTTCAGCACCAGCCAATGCGTGCCATCGCCGAGCACCAGGCCCAGCACGGGCACGTGGCGAATGCCGCTGTCAGCCGCAAGGTAGCCGTCGAGCGGGCTCAGCCAGCCGCCGAGGAAGAAGATCGCGGTCAGCGCCGCGATGAGGATCATGTTGGCGTATTCGGCCAGGAAGAACAGCGCGAAGCCGATGCCGCTGTACTCGACGTGGAAGCCGGCGACGATCTCGGACTCGCCCTCCGCGACGTCGAAGGGTGCGCGGTTCGTCTCGGCCACGCCCGAGATGAAATACACCATGAACAGCGGGAACAGCCAGAACAGGTTCCAATGCAGCGGCGCACCGCGTTGGTGCTCCACGATCACGCCGAGATTGAGGCTCCCCGCCGCCATCAGCACGCCGACCAGCGCGAAACCCATCGCGATCTCGTAGGCGACGATCTGCGCCGCCGAGCGCATCGCGCCGAGGAACGCGTACTTGGAGTTCGAGGCCCAGCCGGCGAGGATCACGCCATACACGCCCACCGAGGTGAGCGCCAGCAGGTAGATCAGGCCGGCGTTGATGTCGGCGATCGCGAAGCCCGGCGCGATCGGGATCACCGCCCAGGCCGCGAACGCGGGAATCAGCGTGATCGCCGGCGCGAGCCGGAACAGCACGCGGTTCGAACGCGCCGGCGTGATGATCTCCTTGATGAGGAGCTTCACGACGTCGGCGAAAGGCTGGCCGAGGTATTCGGTGTGCGGAATGCCGAACAGCCGCACGCGGTTCGGGCCGCGGCGCAGCTGCATCCAGCCGATGAGCTTGCGCTCCCACAGCGTCAGGTAGGCGACGCTGAGGATCAGCACGATCGACAGCGCCACGATGAACACGGTCGAGTGCACGAAGCCCGGGAGCGCCTGCCAGTGCGTCGACAGCCAGCCGCCGCCGGTGCTCACGGCGCGTACTCCCGAGCGGCCGCCTGCCCGGCCCGTGTGAGCTGGAGCGAGGACGCCCGGCGCAGCAGCGGATCGAGCTTGTACATCGGCACGTCGCGCAGTGTCTCGGCCGTCGGCGACGGCGAGGGAGCGAAGGCGCTCTCGTAGCCCAGGCGCGGCGCGCGATCAATCGCGCGCTGCAACTCGTCCCGGACCGCTTCGGAGGACTCGTACTCGAAACCCGCCAGGTCGAGCAGGTTGCCGAGCACGCGCAGGATCTTCCAGGCCGGGCGCGCGCTGCCGGGCGCACGCGCCGCGCCGGCGAAACTCTGCCACCGCCCTTCCAGGCTCACGTAGGTGCCCGAGGTCTCGGCGAAGGCGGCGGCGGGCAGCAGCACGTGCGCCACCTGCAGCATCGCCGGCGATGCGAACGAGGTGATCGCGCCGATGAAGCGCGCCCGCTCGAGCGTCGCGAGCGTACTCGGCTGCAGCCCGTCGGCCCAGGGTTCGGTGCCGAGCAGCAGGTAGCCCGGCAGCGGCTCCTCGAGCATCTGCCGCGCATTGCGGCCGTAGGCGGAACGCACGATGCCGGCCGGCAAGCGGTGCGGCACGCAGCCGGCGAGATAGGCGCCGGCGGCGTTGGCCCCTTCGGCCAGCTCGCCGAAGGTGGCGCCAGTGACGCGCGCGAGCTCGCGCGCCAGCACGCGCAACTCGGCGTAGGCGGAATGGCGCAGCGCGAGCGCGCCGAGCCAGACGGCGCGCCGCCCCTTGGCGAGCGAGGCCGCGATCGCCTTGTGCACCTCGCCCGCCTGCGCGTCGGCCAGCAGGCTGGCCAGCGCGGCCGGCACCGGCGCACCAGCCGCCTCGAGCGCGGCCCGCAACACGCCGGCGAGTTCGCGGCGCATCCCGGACGGTCCGGCCACGAGCGCGTTCGCCACCGGGAACAGGTACTCGAAGCGCTGCGGGTTGAGGAAGTTCACCGCGGCGCCGCGCCGCGCCGCCTTGCGCACCCGGTGCGCCAGCATCGGCAGTTCGGCGCGCAGGTTGCTGCCCACGATCAGGATGCCATCGAGACCATCGACGTCGACGAGCGGCAGCCCAAGGCCCGGTGCCACCGCATCGCCGCCCTGGTCGCGGAAGTCGCGCTGGCGCAGCCGATGATCGATGTTCGCGCTGCCCAGCCCCTCGGCCAGGCGCGCGAACAGGTACAGCTCCTCGAGCGTGCTCGAGGCATTGGCCAGGAAGCCGAGGTTGGCGCCGCCGGC
>DATKLZ010000134.1:0-7144 GCA_035542135.1 Steroidobacteraceae bacterium
TCGATCACGCGCGCCTGCGCGGTGCGCGGCTACGACCTGCTGATCTCGTTCCAGCAGATGTCGAACGACTGGCACAAGGACTACGAGGACAGCCGCAAGGCCGACGGCATCATCCTGCTCGGCTACGGCGATTACCTCGCCTACCAGTCGCGGCTCGAACAGCTCGTCAGCCAGGGCACGCACTTCGTGCGCTGGGGCGCGGTGCAGGCCGGCCAGCCCGGCCTGTCGGTTGGCTGCGATAATTTCCGCGGCGGCTACGACGCGGCGCGCCACCTGCTCAAGCTCGGCCGCCGGCGCTTCGCGTTCCTCGGCGACGCCTCGAACCACTACCCGGAATTCCTCGAGCGCCACCGCGGCTGCACCGAAGCGATCGCCGCCGCGGGCGGCAAGGCCGCACTGGTCGCGCAGGTCGACGCCATCAGCACGGAGCAATCCGGCTACGACGCCACCACCGCATTGATCGCGCGCGACGCACCCTTCGATGCGATCGTGGCGGCCAGCGACCTGATCGCAATCGGCGCGATGCGGGCACTGACGGAGCGCGACATCGACGTGCCCGGGCAGGTATCGGTCGTGGGATTCGATGACATCCCCGCCGCGAGCCTGACCAATCCGCCGCTGACGACCGTCATGCAGGACACGCGCCGCGCCGGCGAGGTGCTGGTCGAGACGTTGCTGCGGCTCGTGCGCGAGGAACACGCCGAGGGCACGGTGCTGCCCACTAAGCTGGTCGTGCGCGGCTCGTGTGGAGCGGGACACGGAGCGACAGCAGCCCGGCGATGAGGAAGCACACGCCGCCGAGCACCAGCACCTCGATCGGCCGGTCGTCGAGGAAGGTCTTGAGCACGAAGCCGAGCACCGAAGCGGCCACGAGCTGCGGGATCACGATGAAGAAATTGAAGATGCCCATGTACACGCCCATCTTGCGCGAGGGCAGGCTGTCCGACAGCAGCGCATAGGGCAGCGCGAGGATCGATGCCCACGCGAAGCCAACGCCGAGCATCGATGCCAGCAGCCACTGCGGATCGCGGATCAACGCCATCGATATCAATCCGGCGCCGCCGAGCCAGACATTGACGAGGTGGCTGCGCTGCAGGCCGAGCCTGCGCACCATCAGCGGAATGACGATCGCGGCCAGCGCCGCAAACCCGTTGTAGGCGCCGAACAGGAACCCGACCCAGTCGGCGCCGTCGTTGTAGGCCGCCGTGGCCGGGTCGCTGCTGTGGAAGTGCACCTGCGTGACCGCAGGCGTCGTGTACAGCCACATCGAGAACAGCGCCAGCCACGAGAAGAACTGCACCGGGATCAGCCGGCGCATCGTGTGCGGCATGTTCTCGAGGTCGTCCATGATCGTGGCGAAGAAGCCGCGTCCCGGGAGCCAGGCGTGCAGCAGCTGCGCCACGCCCCACGCCAGCGCCATGCCGCTGACGAGGAAGAGCTGCCGGTCGAGGCGGTATTTCGCGACCACGCCGATCGCGACGAGCCCCGCGGCCGTCCACGCGAGGGCGGCGGCGATGCGCCCGCGCTCGCCTCCGCCGCCCGCGGGCGTCGCGCCGTCGTCCACGTCGGGCGCCGAATCGTCGAAGGCGTGCAGGATCCCGGGCGGATACTCGCGCGTGCGCAACACCGTCCAGCCAACCGCCGCCAGCAGGACCAGCGCGCCGAGACCGAAGGAGTAGTACAGCGTGTCCGGAACCACCGCGTGGCCGGCGGCGTCGGTGCCGTGGTTGCTGATGCCGAACCGGGTGAACAGCCACGGCAGCACGCTCGCGACGACCGCCCCGGCGCCGATGAAGAAACTCTGCATCGAGTAGCCGGCCGGCCGCTGCGCGGGGCCCAGCTGGTCGCCGACGAAGGCGCGGAATGGTTCCATCGAGATGTTGATCGACGCATCGAGCAACCACAGCAGGCCGGCGGCGATCCACAGCGCGCCCGAGCGCGGCATCGCCAGCAGCGCGATCGACGCCAGCAACGCGCCAACGAGGAAATAAGGACGCCGGCGGCCCAGCCGCGTCCAGGTGCGGTCGGAGCAGTAGCCGATGATCGGCTGCACGAGCAGCCCGGTGAGCGGCGCTGCGATCCACAGCGAAGGAATGGCATCGACGCTTGCGCCCAGGGTCTGGAAGATGCGGCTGACGTTGGCGTTCTGCAGCGCGAAGCCGAACTGCAGCCCCAGGAAGCCGAAACACATGTTCCAGATCTGCCAGAACGTCAGCGTCGGACGCGCGTTGGTCGTCATGCAGCCCCCTCGCTTTCGCACTACATCCTAGCGCCACGGCGAGCGGCTGTCGTGAGTATCACCGCACGATGCCCAGGAAGAGCGCGAGCGCGCGATCGATCTCCCGCAGCGCCATGGCATCGACGCGCCCATAGATGCCCCGCACGGATCGCCGCGGGATCATCCGCGGCTGATCGACCGCGGCGAACCGGGCATCGCCCACGGACACGCGCAGCAGCGATGCGGTGCCGCGCCCGTTCGTGACGGACAGCACGGCGACGCACGCGTGCGCGGCAAACAGCTCGTGCTGGATCACCAGCGCGTGCCGGGGCACGCGTGTTGCGGTCGTCCGGCCGGGCTCGAGAGTGACGAGGTCGCCTCGCCGGAGCCGGATCCAGCGCCTGCGCAGCCGCCGCCGGCTGCGCCGCTCGTCAACGGCCTGGCATTGGTCCTTGCAGGCCGCGGCGAACCCGGCTTGCCGCGTATCGGCGACCCACAGCTGCAGCGGACGCAGTCCCGCCTCGCGCAAGGTCTCGCGGTGCCGCCGCACGCGCCTGGCCACCAGCTCGCGCTGGTATTCCTCGAAATGATTCATGCGTTACATGTACCGCAGTACATGTAACGCCTGGAACGGAGACATGGGCGCGAATGCGGCGCCAAAGGCCCATTTGGCCCGGTATGCGACAGATTGGGCGAAATTGCCGGGAAGGTTCGTGATCAGGCCAGGCGGCCGTAGATCGCATTCAGGCGGCGGTACTGCGAGGCGAGTTCGCGGGTCAGTACGCCCGGCGACATGCGCCAGCGCCAGTTGTCGCCGACCGTGCCGGGCACGTTGTAGCGCGCTTCGCTGCCGAGCGCGAGCAGGTCCTGCACCGGCGCCACGGCCAGCACGGCGACCGAGGCGAGCGCGGCGCGCACCAGCGCCAGCGGCATCGACTCCGAAGCGCAGCCGAGGTAGTCGTCGACACGCCGCGCTGTCGAGGAATCGAGCGCGCGATACCAGCCGAGCGTCGTGTCGTTGTCGTGCGTGCCGGTGTAGACGACCGAGCGCTGCGTGAAATTGTGGGCGAGATGCGGGTTGTCGCTCGCGCCGTCGAAGCCGAACTGCAGCACGCGCATGCCCGGCAGGTCAAAGGCACGGCGCAGCGCGACGACGTCGGGCGTGATCACGCCCAGGTCCTCGGCCACCAGTGGCAACTCGCCCGGCGTCGACTCGGCCGCCAGCGAACGCAGTGCTGCGAGCAGCTCGGCGCCCGGCGCCGGCAGCCATTGCCCCTCGCGCGCGGTGCGCGCGCCGGCGGGCACGGCCCAGTACCCGGCCAGCCCGCGGAAGTGGTCGAGGCGCAGCAGGTCGAACCGCCGCAACTGGCTTGCGACGCGCGCGCGCCAGAAGGCGAAGCCATCGCGCCGCGCCTGCTCCCAGTCGTACAACGGATTGCCCCACAGCTGCCCATCGGCGGCGAAATAATCGGGTGGCACGCCGGCCAGCAGCGCTGGCGAACCGTCGGCGCTCAACTGGAACTGCGCGCGCTGCGTCCACGTCGCCACCGAATCGGGCGCCAGGTAGATCGGCAGGTCGCCGTACAGCCGCACGCCGCGCTGGCGCGCGTAGTCGCGCAGCGCGGACCATTGCTGCGCGAACTGCCACTGCGCGATGCGCAGTGCCTGCAATTCGGGCTCGAGCCGCTGCCGCGCCTCGCGCAGCGCCTCCGGCTCGCGTTCGCGCAGCGCGGCGGGCCAGGTCCACCAGGGCGCGGCGGCGTGTTCGCGGCTCAGCGCCGCGAACAGCACGTAGTCCTCGAGCCAGCCGCGCTGCGCTTCGCAGAAATGCGCGAACGATTCGCGCGAGTGCTGCGGATCGGGCGCCTCGCTACGATCGACCAGCGCCGTGTTGCCCGCGTCATCCGATCGCACCCAGTAGGGCGAGCCGTCGGCGCCGACCGGCCCGAGCGGCAGCACCTGCCACACGCCGAAGCCCGCCGTGGCGAGCCAATCGATGAACTCGCGCGCCGACTGGCCGAGCACGCCGTGTTCGCCGGGCAGCGCCGCCGGATGCAGCAGCACGCCGCTGCGCCGCCGATCGAGCACCGGCATCATGGCTGGATCCGGCGCATCACGCCTGCGCGCGACGCATGACGCCGCCGCCCTCGGGCGCGCCGCGGCCCACCGAGATCGCGCGCGACAGGGCCTCGGGTGCGGACCGTCCCAGCAGGCGGTACAGGCTCGCGAGCTGGTGGCGGAACAGCCGGTCGAAATCCCGCACCGCCTCGTACGGATTGTAATCGCCGAACCACCAGAACCAGTCGGAGCTCTCGCACAGTGCGAGCTGGCGTTCGATCGCCGCCCGTTGCGCCGGCGCCAGGTGCGGGTCCGCGAGCACTTCATCGGCGGCGAGCTTGGCCTGCACCAGCAGGTCCCAGCCCGCGTTCTTGTCGGCATCGCCGATCCAGGTCGCGAGCGTGCCGTGCACCCAGCTGCCGGCGACGACCTGCGGCAACGCCTGCCGCGCGGGTTCGCGCGCCAGCGCATCGCCGAGCGTCGTCAGCTCGAGCTGCGCGTGGTTCGCGAGGGCGGCGTAGAGCCCCTGCAGGAAATAGTAGCCATTGAACGGATAGTGTTCCCACGCGTTCTCGCCATCGAGCGCGACCAACACCATCGCACCGGGCATTCCGGCCTGCTCGGCCGCCACGCGCTCGAGCGCCGCGATGAAGTTGCGCACGGCATCGTCGCCGTGCCAGCCCTGGTAGGTGAAGCCGATCAGGTCCGACAGTTCATCGTGGCGGAAGCACAGGCTCAGCGTGCTGCCGGGTACCTGCCAGGGGCGCAGCTCGGGCGCGGCGCGCACCGCATCGGCAATGCCGCCCGCCGCGCCCACGCCGCCGGATGCACTCGCGCCGTTCGCGCGCAGGCAGCCGCGCAGCACGGTGCCGCTGCTCGCGGCCCAGCGCATGCCGTGCGCCTCGATGAGCTGCAGCGCGCGCGCGCTGATCGCGCCTTCCGACGGCCAGCAGCCGGCAGGCGCGCGGCCGAAGGCGCGGCGGAACACGCGCAGGCCCTCTTCCATGTGCCACGCGGCGCGCTGTTCGCCGCCCGGGTAACGCGCAGCGTGCGGGAGCGGTGCCGCAGGCTCCGACTCGCGCGCCGCCTGGAAGTCGATCAACAGCGGCAGGATCGGATGCGCGTACGGCGACATCGCCAGCTCGACCTGGCCGCGTTCGGCCAGCGCGCGGTAGCGGCCGAGCAGGCCCGCGAGCAGGTCGCCGATCAATTCCAGCAGCATGCGCCGATGCGCGGGCCCGAAGTCGCGCGCGCGCTCGATCAGCGCGGCCACGCGCGCATCGCTCCGCTTGACGGTCTCGCCGAGCCAGGCGATGTGGTACCAGACGCCGATGTCGCGCAGGTAATGGTCGGAGGCGTAGGCCATGCGTTCGGGCGTATCGAAGGCGACGGCGAGATCGGCCAGCGCGGCATAGGGCGGGTAGCGATCGATGAGCCGCGTGCGCTGCGCGCGCAGGCAGGCCTGCAGCAGCGCGAAGCGCGCCTCGCGCTCGACCGGCAGCGGCGCCTCGGACAGCACCGCCAGCACCGGGTCAGGGAGCGGCTCGCAATCGGCCAGGTGCGCGCCGACGCGCGCGGCCAGTTCCTCGAGCTGCTCGACCAGGATCGGCGCGAAGTTGACGACCGCGCGCGCGGCCGGGTTGGCCTCGAGGTGCGCGGCCATGTCGGCGTAGTCCTTGATCGCGTGCAGGTAGGTCCACGGCAGGATGTACTCGCCGCTGGCCGGATCGCGATACTGCGGCTGGTGCATGTGCCACAGCAGCACCACCGGAAGACGCGCGGCGCCGCTCATGCGCCGGCGATACTTCGCTGCAGCATCTCCGGGGTCACGAGCACCACGCCGCCCTCGGTCACATGGAAGCGCGCCGCGTCGGCGCCGCGGTCCACGCCGATCTGCATGCCATCGGGCACCTCGCAACCCTCGTCGAGGATCGCCTGCCGGATCGTGCACCCCGAGCCGATCTTGACGTTCGGCAGCACCACCGAACGGAACACGTTGGAACGCTCATCCACGCGCACGTTGGAGAACAGGAGCGATTGGTTGATGACGGCGCCCGAGATGATGCAGGCGCCCGAGACGATCGAGTTGATCGCCATGCCGCGCCGCCCGTCCTCGTCGAGGATGAACTTGGCCGAGGGCACGTGTGCCTGGTAGGTCCAGATCGGCCATTCCTCGTCATACAGGTTGAGTTCCGGTGCGACGTGCACGAGCTCGATGTTCGCCTCGTAATAGGCATCGACGGTACCCACGTCGCGCCAGTAGTTCTGCGCGCGCGTCTTCACGTCGGTGAACGGGTAGGCGAACACCTGCAGGCTGTCGATCGACGGCGGGATGATGTTGCGCCCGAAGTCATGCTTCGACTGCTCGTTCTTCGCGTCCTCGACCAGCAGCTTCTCGAGCAACCGGCCGTTGAACACGTAAATGCCCATTGAGGCGAGTGCCACATCACTGCGTCCAGGTATGGGTTCCGGTTCCTTCGGCTTCTCGGCGAACTTCGTCACGCGGTTCCATTCGGTGACCGACAGCACGCCGAACTCGCGCGCCTTGTCGAGCGGCACCTCGACGACCCCCACCGTGATGTCGGCGCCCTTCTCGACGTGATAGGCGACCATCGGGCCGTAGTCCATCTTGTAGATGTGGTCTCCCGCCAGCACCAGCACGTGCTTGGGCCGGTGCGTGCGGATCAGGTCGAGGTTCTGGTAGACGCAGTCGGCCGTGCCGCGGTACCAATGCTCGCCGATCTGCTGCTGCGCCGGCACGACGTCGATGAACTCGCCGAACTCGCCGCGCAGGTAGCTCCAGCCGCGCTGCACGTGCTGGATCAGCGACTGCCCCTTGTACTGCGTCATCAGGAAGATCTGGCGGAT
>DATKLZ010000135.1:0-3005 GCA_035542135.1 Steroidobacteraceae bacterium
CGCGACGGCCTGCGCCCGCCTGCGGGCCGATCGCTGAAGGCCTGGACGTTGAGGCAGAGCCAACGCGTCACTTGCTTCGACCCGGTGCTGTCCTTCGACGTCAGGATGTCCTGCCTCAAGGGTCGGCGCTGCAGCGTCTGCTGTCCGTCGACCGCGACAGTCGAATGCACGGTGTCGGCCAGATCGCGGTCATTGAGGATCGTGACCACGTACGGCACGGCCGACCGGTCCCGAGGGTGCTGCTGACATTCATGAGGTGACGAAGCATCACCTCGCGTTGCAGCTCGATCGAACGACCGCTGCTCCGGTCCGCCTACTCACACAACCGACCCATTAGCGTCATCCGCTGCAACGAACTCAGTGTCTCGAAGCTGCCGATCGAGTTCTTGTCCTCGGCACCCGAATGAGGCCACGGAACCGTGGTGCCACAGAGCTAGGTGGCACCCGGACAATTGAAGTGCATGGGCGGCTTCAGACCGTGCGGGCTCAACACCTTGGAGCCTTGTCGTGCGAGCCATCGGCCGGCAGCCTCTGCGCGCGCCGCCCGCGCCGACGGGTGCCGCCGCAGTCCGGCGTCCCGACCTGGGTGTAGCAAAGCCGTTCGTGCATGGCATCGTCGTGGGCCTTCATGTCGAGACCCCCCTCCGTTCAGGCCAGCGCCAGAGCGCGTGGCGCCTGCACCTCGGTGAGCGCGGCGCGCAGTGCGCCGTCGACATCGTCGAGCCAGACGAACTCCATCGCCGCCTGGGTCGAGGCGGGGATGTCGCCGAGGTCCTTGCGATTGCGCCCAGGCAGCAGCACGCATTTCACGCCGGCGCGCTGCGCCGCCAGCACCTTCTCCTTGATGCCTCCTACCGGCAGCACGAGGCCACGCAGGCTGATCTCGCCGGTCATCGCGACATCGGCCCGCACGGCGCGGTCGGCGAACAGCGACGCCAGCGCGAGGAACATCGCCACGCCCGCGCTCGGCCCGTCCTTCGGGACCGCGCCCGCCGGGACGTGCAGGTGCACATCGATGCCCTCGAATAGCGCCGCGGCGATGCCCAGCCCCGCCGCGCGCGCCTTGACCAGCGTGAGCGCGGCTTGCGCGCTTTCCTTCATCACCTCGCCGAGTTGGCCGGTGAGGATGAGGCGTCCGCTGCCGGCCACGCGCGTCGCCTCGATGAATAGGATGTCGCCGCCCACCGGCGTCCACGCCAGCCCGGTGGCCACGCCCGGCAGTGCGACGCGCAGCGCGCTCTCATGCTCGAAGCGCGCCGGCCCGAGGATCGCCTCGAGGTCGCGCGCGGCCACCTGCACCTGCGCCGCCGGGTCGATGGCCACCTTCACCGCGGCGTGGCGCATCAGGCGGCCGATCTCGCGCTCGAGCTGGCGCACGCCGGCCTCGCGCGTGTAGTCCGCGATCAGCGCCGGCAGCGTGTCGTCGGCCAGCCCGATCGATGTCGGCCGCAGGCCCGCCGCATCGCGCTGCCGCTGCACGAGGAAGCGGCGCGCGATCTCGAGCTTCTCGTCGGGCGTGTAGCCGGGCAGCTCGATGACTTCCATGCGGTCGCGCACCGGCGGCGCGAGCGGGTCGAGCTGGTTGGCCGTGCCAATAAACACAACGCGGCTCAGGTCGAACGGCACGCCCAGGTAGTTGTCGCGGAAGTTCGCGTTCTGCTCGGGGTCTAGCACCTCGAGCAGCGCCGCGGCCGGGTCGCCGTGCACGCCGGCGCCGAGCTTGTCGACCTCGTCGAGCATCATCACGCAGTGGCGCGCACCGGCCTTGCGGATGCCCTGGATGATGTTGCCCGGCAGGGCGCCGATGTAGGTTCGGCGATGGCCGCGCAGCTCGGCCTCGTCGTGCACGCCGCCGAGCGACACGCGCACGAACGGCCGCCCGAGCGCCTTGGCGATGCTCTGGCCGAGCGACGTCTTGCCCACGCCCGGGGGGCCGACGAAGCACAGGATCGGCGCCCGCCCCTCGGGATTGAGCTTGAGCACCGCGAGGTACTCGACGATGCGCTGCTTCACCTTCGCGAGGCCGTGGTGGTCGGCTTCGAGCACCGCACGCGCCGCTTCGAGGTCGATGGCGGCAGTCGGCGGCACGGCCCAGGGCAGCTCGGTCATCCACTCGAGCCACGTGCGCAGCATCGGTGCCTCGCCGGTGGACTCGCCCATGCGTTCGAGCCGCGCCAGCTCCTTGCGCACGTGCTTCTCGACCTCCTCGGGCATGCCCGCCTTGGCGATCAGCTCCTCGAAGCGCTCGATCTCCTCGCGCGCACCGTCGTCCTCGCCGAGCTCCTTCTGGATCGTCTTCAACTGCTCCCGCAGCAGGTACTTGCGCTGGCGGTCGTCGAGCTGCTCCTTGGTCCGCTCGCCGATCTCATGCGACAGCCGCAGCACCTGGATGCGCCGCGCCAGCACGTCGAGCACCTTGGTCAGCCGCTCCTCGGTGCCGAGAGTCTCGAGCAGCATCTGCTTTTCGACCACCTCGATGTCGAGCAGGCCGGCCACCACATCGGCAAGCTGCGACGGCTGGCGCAGGGCCTGCAGCGCCTGCGCGACCTCGGCCGGCACGCCGGGCAGCAAGGCCAGGATCTCGGCGGCGCGCTGGTGCAGCGTCAGCGCCAGCGCCTCGGCCTCGGGCGAAGCCTCGACCGGCTCGGCGATCGGGGTCACGCGCGCGGCGAGGAACGGGTAGCCGTCGACAAGCGCCTCGAGCCTGAAGCGCTGCACGCCACGGCACATCGCGTGCTGCTGGCCGTCGCGGCCGGCCGCGTGCTGCACCACGTTCGCCAGGGTGCCGATGTCGGCCAGGCCGGCGCGACCCGGGTCGTCGTCCTTCGGGTCGCGTTGCAGCACGAGCGCGAGCGCGCCGTCGGCGCGCACCGCCTGTTGCAACGCCGCCACCGACTTCGGCCGCCCGACGCCGATCGGCGCCATGCCGTGCGGAAAGAGTACGAGGTTGCGCATCGGCACCACCGGCACCACGTCCGCCGGCAGCGTGAAGTTCTCGGTCGTGT
>DATKLZ010000136.1:0-9110 GCA_035542135.1 Steroidobacteraceae bacterium
TCGAACGCGACGCGGCGTTCGAAGCCGAGCGCCAGGCGCTGCCGCCGGCGCTGCAGCAGGAGTTCCTCGATTTCCTGGTCAGCTCGGTGACCGCGGAATTCTCGGGCTGCGTGCTCTACAGCGAGATCAAGAAGCACGTGAGCAACCGGCCGGTGCGCGAGCTGATGAGCTTCATGGCGCGCGACGAGAGCCGCCACGCGGGCTTCATCAACAAGTCACTGAAGGACTACGGCCTCGGCGTCGACCTGGCGCTGCTGACGCGCAAGAAGAAATACACCTACTTCAGCCCGAAGGCGATCTACTACGCGACCTACCTGTCGGAGAAGATCGGCTACGCGCGCTACATATCGATCTACCGGCAGCTCGAGAAGCACCCGGAGAAGCGCTTCCATCCGATCTTCCGCTGGTTCGAACGCTGGTGCAACGACGAGTTCCGGCACGGCGAGGCCTTCGCGCTGATGATGCGGCTCAATCCGCACCTGCTGCGCGGCGGCAACCGGCTGTGGATCCGCTTCTTCCTGCTGGCGGTGTTCGCCACGATGTACGTGCGCGACCACATGCGGCCGGAACTCCACAAGGCCTTCGGCTTCGATCCCACCGACTACGACATGCAGGTGCTGCGCATCACCTCCGAGATCACCAAGCAGGTGTTCCCGTTCACGCTCGACCTCGACCATCCGAAGTTCCGCGCCGGGCTCGATACGCTGAGCCGCCTGGCGCAGGGCGCCGAGAACGGCAAGCGGGCCGGTGGCGTGCTCGGGTTCGCGCGCCGCTGCGCCTGCACCGTCGCGATGGGCGCCGTGTTCATCCGCCTGTACGTGATGCCCACGCGGCCGAACACGCCGCCGGCGAACGTGCGGATGGCGCCGGCCTGGTAGCCGCGGAGGCTGCAGCCGTGTTCACCGCCTTGTCGCTCGTGCTCTGCGTCACCGCCGTCTGGTGGTGCTCGACCGGCGCGATCCTGCTGCTGGTGCGACGGCCGCGGCACGGCCGCGCCGCCGTGCTGGCCGTGGCCACCGTGGTGTTGTGCGCGGCCGCGCTGGCGCTGCACTGGAGCAGCCGCCTCACGACGATCGGCGGCAGCTGCCTGGCCTTCGCCGCCGCGGTGCTGGTCTGGGGATGGATCGAACTGAGCTTCCTGCTGGGCGCGATCACCGGACCGCGCGTCGCGGGTTGCGAACCCGCGTGCAGCGGCTGGCGGCACCTGCGGCATGCGATCGAGGCGATCCTCTACCATGAACTGGTGACCATCGCGGCCGCGCTGCTGGTCACGGCGCTGACCTGGCGCGCGCCCAACGCGACCGGCCTGTGGACCTTCATGATCCTCTGGGGCATGCGCATCAGCGCGAAGCTGAACCTGTTCCTGGGCGTCCCCAACACCGGCGAAGCGATGCTGCCGCCGCACCTGCGCTACCTCGGTGGCTACTTCCGCCGGCGTGCGCTCAATGCGCTGCTGCCCGTCTCGCTCGGCGGCGCGGCGCTGCTGTGCGCGCTGCTCGGCAATGCGGCATGGGAAGCGCCCGCCTGGGACTATCGCGCCGCCGGACTGACGCTGCTCGCGACCTTGTCGGGCCTCGGGTTGATCGAGCACCTGATGCTGCTGCTGCCGATGCCGGCTGACGCGCCGTGGAAGGCGCTGCGCACGGCGCCCGTCCTGCACACCAAGCCGGGGCCCGCCACTTGAGCGACCTGCCAGAGAACGACATGCGCGAGCCGCCACGTCGGTCCGCCACGCTGGCGGATTTGCAAGGGCCCGAAGACCTGCGCCGCCTGCCGCGCGGGGACTTGCCGGCGATCGCCGCCGAGCTGCGCGAGTTCATACTGGAGAGCGTCGCCGGCTCCGGCGGCCACCTGGCCGCGGGGCTCGGCGTCATCGAGCTCACGGTGGCGCTGCATTACGTGTTCGACACGCCGCGCGATGCGCTGGTCTGGGACATCGGCCACCAGTGCTACCCGCACAAGGTGCTGACCGGGCGGCGCGACCGGCTGCACAGCATTCGCCAGCGCCACGGTCTGTCCGGATTCCTGCATCGCGAAGAGAGCCCGTACGACTGCTTCGGCGCGGGCCACTCGAGCACCTCGATCAGTGCCGCGCTCGGCATGGCGCTGGCGAACGCCCGCCAGGGCTCGCCCGACCACGCCGTGGCGATCATCGGCGACGGCGCGATGAGCGCCGGGATGGCCTACGAGGCGCTCAACCACGCCGGCGCGCTGGACGCCAACCTGCTGGTCGTGCTCAACGACAACGACATGTCGATATCGGAGAGCGTCGGCGCGATGACCACGGCGCTGCAGCAGCTGCGCGCGCGATCCGCCGCCGGCGACGCCGCCGGTGGCAACTGGTTCGAGGACCTCGGCTTCGACTACGCCGGGCCGGTCGACGGCCACGACCTGCCCTCGCTCCTCGATGCACTGGAAGCGGCGCGGCGCAAGCCCGGGCCGCGGCTGCTGCATGTCGTGACCCGCAAGGGCCAGGGCTATGCCCCGGCCGAGGCCGATCCGATCGCCTACCACGGCGTCACCGCCTTCGACCCCGCGCGCGGGCTGCAACCGGGCGCGGCACCGGCCGCGAAGCCGAGCTATTCACAGGTGTTCGGCGACTGGCTGTGCCGCGAGGCGGCCGCGGATCCGCGCATCGTCGCGATCACGCCGGCGATGCGCGAAGGCTCGTCGCTGGTGCGCTATGCGCGTGAATTCCCCGACCGGTATTTCGATGCCGGCATCGCCGAGCAGCACAGCGTGACGCTGGCCGCCGGCCTCGCCTGCCGCGGCATGAAGCCCGTGGTCGCGATCTACTCCTCGTTCCTGCAACGCGCCTACGACCAGCTGATCCACGACGTGTGCATCCAGAAGCTGTCGGTGGTGTTCGCGCTCGATCGTTCCGGCGTCGTCGGACCCGACGGCGCCACCCACAACGGCAGCTTCGATCTCTCGTTCCTGCGCTGCCTGCCCGGCATGGTGGTCATGGCCCCGAGCGACGGCGCGGAACTGCGCGACATGCTGCACTCCGCCGTGCGGCTGGGCGGACCGGTCGCCGTGCGCTATCCGCGCACCGGCACCGAGGCGCCCGACCTGCACAGGGAGCCCACGCTGCTGCCGCACGGCACCGCCGAGCTGCGCCGCGAAGGGCGCGGCGCCGCGCTGCTGTGCTTCGGGCCGTTGCTGGCCCCGGCGCTGCGGGTGGCCGAGCGGCTCGACGCCACCGTGGTCAACATGCGCTACGTGAAGCCGCTGGACGCGCCGATGGTGCTGCGCCTGGCGCGCCGCCACCGGCTGCTCGTCACGCTCGAGGACAACGTCGTGGCCGGCGGCGCGGGCAGCGCGGTGGCCGAGTGCCTGCTCGAACACCGCGTCAACGTGCCGCTCCTGCAGCTGGGGCTGCCCGACCGGTTCATGGCGCACGGCACGCGCGAGCAGGTCCTGCACGAAGCCGGCCTCGACGCCGACAGCATCCTGGGCGCCGTGCAGTCACGGCTGGCGCTGCTCGAAGCCGCGGATTCCAAGCAGGAGCGGCGCATGCGCTCGCAGCCCCGCAAGCACGGCTACGGAACCGGCGTACCGAGCGGCGTGCGGATGCGCTGAGCGCCGGGCGTCGAGCGCTAGGCGCTGGCGCGCGCGCGGGCGAGGGACGACGCGGCCAGCGTCAGGTCGGGCAGGCGAAACACGACGTTCTCCCGCTCGCCCGCCGCCTCGCGCGGCGCGCTCGCGCCCAGGGCCCGAACCCGTTCGCACAGCTCGGTCACCAGCACCTCGGGCACCGAGGCGCCGGCGGTGATGCCGACGCGCCGCCGGCCCGCGAGCCAGCGTGGATCCAGTTGCGTGGCGTCCTCGATCAGGTAGGCCGGGCGCCCGCAGTTGCGCGCCACTTCGCGCAGCCGGTTCGAATTGGAGCTGTTGTGCGCGCCGAGCACCAGCACCACGTCCACCTGCTCGGCGAGGCTCCGCACCGCGGTCTGGCGGTTCTGCGTCGCGAAGCAGATGTCATCGAGTTCGGGGCCGCTGATGCCGGGCCAGCGCCGCTGCAGCGCCTCGATGATGGCGCGCGTGTCGTCCACGCTCAGCGTGGTCTGCGTCACGTAGGCCACGCGCGCGTCGGCGGCGATGGCCAGGTTCGCGACATCCTCCACTTTCGCCACCAGGTGCACGGGCCCGTCGACGGCGCCCATCGTGCCCTCGACTTCCTCGTGCCCGGGATGGCCGATCATGACGATCTCGTGCCCGAGCCGCGCATAGCGCTCGGCCTGCGTGTGCACCTTCGCGACCATCGGGCAGGTTGCATCGATGACGCGCAGGCCGCGGCGCGCGGCATCGGCGCGCACCTGGCGCGATACGCCGTGCGCGCTGAACACCGTCACGGCCGCGCGTGGAATCTCCTCGATCGACTCGACGAAGACCGCGCCGCGCCGCGCCAGTTCGCCGACCACCCGGCCATTGTGCACGATCTCGTGGAACACGTAGACGGGCGCGCCATGCAGTTCGAGCGCCCGCTCGACGATCTCCACGGCGCGCGCCACGCCGGCGCAGAATCCTCGGGGTTGGGCCAGCAGCAACTCCAAGGCGCGGCTCCCCTATTTGGCGGCAGGCGCCGCTGCGGCCGGTGTCGCGGCCGGCGCGGCCGCGGCCGGCAGCGCATGGGCGAGCTCGGGGTAGTCCTTGAGCATGCTGGTTCCGTACAGCGGCTTGTAGGCGCCCTGGTGGCAGGTGGCGCAATCCACCTTGGCCACGTCGCCGCGCGGTCCCTTGCGGTTCGCGGGGAACACGCTGCCGAGCGATTCGAGGTACTGGTCATTGATGTCGCGCACCATGCGGATGCCGTACCAGGCGGTCGCGCGCTGTGGCGTGCTCGAATCCCACGAGGTGAAGGAGCGGCTGTTGTGGCAATAGGTGCAGTTCACGCCGAGCGCGGTCGACATGTGCATCATCAGGCCGTAGGTGTTTTCGGTCTGCTTGATGGTGCTGCCGGTGCCGCTGCCGGGCAGCGCCTGCGTCGCGACGACGCGGATGTTGGTGGCGTTGCCGTCGAAATAGGTGCCGAACGGATCGTTCGGGAGCGAGGCGAGCCCGACCACGGCGGCGGGCGCATTCTGGCCGGCCCGGTTGCCGGCAAAATCAGCACCGGCGTCGGTCGCGGGCTGCTGCGTCCACACGTACTGCGGCACGCCCTTGCCGCGGTGGCAGGTGTAGCAGGTGACGCCGGTCGCCGCGACGTGGTGCTGCCAGTCGCTGTTGATGTGCCGGACCATGCGCAGCATCGTGCGCGCGACCACCTTGCGGTAGTTCGCGTCGCTCGCCATGTCGGTGGCGGCGTGGCAGTAACTGCAGCTCTCGCCCGGCGGCGCGACCCAGGCCGTCATCGCTACCATCAGCCGCGCCAGCTGCGCGGCGTTCAGGTCGGTGAGCACCTGGATGTTCTGGTAGACGCTCGCGGCCGGCGGGCCTTCGGCGTCGGCCGGCGGCTGCGCGGCAGGCACCGCATTCGCATCGGCCTGCGCGGCGAGCGTGCGCGGGTTGTAGACCAGGCCCATCGCCAGGCCACGATATCCATGTTGCACGGTGGTCGCAGGCGGGCGTTCGCAGGCCGTGACCAGCAGCGTGGCGAACCCGGCGAATGCGGCAGCGCGCAGTATCGGGAAGTTCATGGTGCAGCTCCGGGCAGCGTGGCGGGATCGGTGACCGCGGGGAACACATTGGGGTAGGACGGCGCGACGCCATGCTTGACCGCCCACAGGTACCAGTTGTCGACGACCGTGCCGGTCAGCAGGATGCCGATGCCGCCGACCAGCGGACACAGCACCGCGAACCACCAGGCCCAGCGATGGATCGATTCGACCGTGGCGTTGAAGCCCATCGTCCAGCGCCAGAACAGCGCGGCGCGCTCGCCGCCCGTGCCGCGATCGACGATCTGCTCGAGCTCGCGATCACCGCCGAAGCGGCTGACCGCGAGGATCGTCGCCGCGTGCATCGCGAACAGCAGCACCGAGCCGTACAGGAAGGCGATCGAGAGCATGTGGAACGGGTTGTAGAACAGGTTGCCGTAGCGGATCGAGAACGCGGCCGTCCAGTCGAGGTGCGGGAAGATGCCGAACGGAACCGCTTCGCCCCAGCTGCCCATCAGCAGCGGCCGGATGAAGCCCAGCACCAGGAACAGCCAGATCGCCGAGGCGAACGCCCATGCGACGTGCGTGCCCATGCCGAGGGCACGGGCGCGGCGGTACATGCGCGCCCACCACAGCAGCACGGATGAGGTGAGGAAGAATCCCGCCATCAGCCACCAGCCTCCCTGGTTGAGCGGCGGAATGTGCAGTCCGTTGCTCGGCGCCGGCGGCTCGAGCGCCAGCCACGGCAGCTGGCGCAGGAATTCGGTCGGGCTCCAGTTCACCGAGGCCAGCATGTTCAGCCCGATGATCTCGAAGGCGATGAAGCCGCACAGCAGCGAGAGGATCCCGAGCGTGCCGAGGTACACCGGCCCGATCTGCGCATCACCCATCCAGCCGAGCCAGTAGCTGAACGAGCCCTTGCCCTGCCGCTTCCAGACGCCGGCCGGGATCGGCGCGCCGCCATAGACTGGCGAGCGGACCTGCACGCTGGAGAAGATGTTCATGTATTCGGCCATATGCGATGCCCCACCTGGCTAGTAATTGTTTCGCACGCTCATCAAGCTGGCTGCCGGTCCCGCGATCAGTGCGACCAGATCGGCAGGCTCAGCCACCAGTTCCACCACTCGGGCCAGCCGCGCGTCCAGAACGGCCCGCTGATCACGATGCACACGGCACTCCAGAACACCGCGTTGAGTGCCAGGAACAGGCCGAGGCGATGGATGCCCAGCGAACCGATCGAGTAGCCGATCGTGTCGCGGAAGAAAGTGTTCTCGTGCTCGGCGGTCTTGATCGGCTCGCCCGGCTTCGGGTTCGTGGCCGAGAGGATCGCCGATCCGTGCAGCGCCAGCGCCAGCGTGGTCGTGAAGAAGAAGCTCACCGCCAGCATGTGCGCCGGGTTGTAGTGGAAGTACAGGTACTGGTAGCCGGTGTTCGACACCCAGTCGAGGTGACTGAGGATGCCGTACGGGAATCCGTGCCCCCATGCCCCGAGCAGCACGGGCCGGATCACCACCAGCGTGAAGTACGCGAAGATCGCGAAGCTGAAGGCGATCGGCACGTGGTAGCCGATGCCGAGCTTGCGGCAGATCTCGACCTCGCGCAGCGCCCACGATATGAACGAGCCGAGCGCGCAGACGGTCACCCACTGCCACAACCCGCCCTTGGCGAGCGGCGCCAACCCCAGGCCATAGCTGAGATCGGGCGGCGCGATACTGATCTGCCACAGGTTCCAGGTGTGCCCGAGCACGGCACCCCACACCAGCAGCAGCGTTCCCAGCGTCGCGAAGAAGATCGTCGTGACACCGAAGAATCCCACGTAGAACGGCCCGACCCAGAAATCGAACAGGTCACCGCCGATCAGCGTGCCGCCGCGCACACGGTATTTTCTCTCAAAGCTCAGCATCGCCATGACTGCGTCACCTCTGCATCCGAAGCCCATGTGCTGCTGCTTCCGGCAGCGGACGGGCGGGCCCTGTCAGTCCCGCACGGGCGCCCGCTGCCATCAGCAGCACTTCGTGCCTTGCCCGCTTCTAGTTCGAAGCCACGGGAGCCGGCGTGCTGGCCGCCGGTACCGCGGCGGTTGCCGCAGCATGGGGACCACTCAGCCAGTTGAACCGCGGAGTGCTCAGCAGGATGAAATGAATCACCAATGCCAGCACGAACAGGAAGACGAACAGAGCCACCAGCGCTCTTCGTGGATCGAATAACGTCCAAATCCGCCACATTTCGCTAACTCCTTATTAAGTACGAACAGCAGTTTCCGGGACCGCTTACAGCCACGGACGCCACTGCCAAACGAGGATATGCGCGACCACCGCGATCGCCGTGAACACCAGGAAGCTGGTCACGAAGATCGAGTGGAACTCCTTCGCCTCGTTTTCCGTCAGCCCCGAAAGCGAGCGTCTATCATCAGCCATATAACCTCCGTCAAGTTGGCCCCGAGGGCCGTTGCCGCGCTACCCCACGCGGCCGGGTTGCCCGCGACCGCGAGGTCGTGGGCGCGAAGCCAGCCGGGAATCCGGCTGGCATCCGGCAACCCGCGGCAGCGCCCGCCGGCGTGAACCGCCGGGCGTCGACGCGGGTTGTACGAATCGGGTTCATGCGGGCTGCAACTCCCGCGCTCGGTCGCTGCAGCTGCGCAGCCGCGCGATGCCGACCTGCTCCTCGCCGGCCTCGCGCGCGGCGCGCTCGACGCCATCGCGCAGCCGCTTGGCCGCGGAGATGCGCACCAGCACCGGCTCGGCCTCGATGATGCGGGCCAGCAGCGCCTGCGCCTCGTCGCTCCACGGCAGCTCGCGATGCAGCCGCGCCGGCGTCGAATCGATGCGATCGAGATCCGTGCCGAGCGGCAGGATGTTGAACAGCGCGTCGAACAGGCCGTTGCATACTTCCTGCACGAGGTAGGTCGCGCCGCCGTAGCCCATGAACGGCGTGCCGGTGTGGCGGCGGATCGCCGCGCCGGGGAACGAAGCCGGGATGTACACGCCGCGCGCGCCGCACTCGGCCATGTACATGCGTTCGTTGTAGCTGCCGAACACCAGCAGCGGCCGCTTCGCGGCGATGAGCTCGCGCACGCTGGCGTTGTCGGTCTTGGCGCCGGCGCTGCGCGAGCGGCTGAACGCACAGGGCATGCCCAGCTCGGTCTCGAGGAAGTTGCGCACGCCGCGCGCATAGGTCTCGGTGGCGACGATCGCGAAGCCCGCGGTGCTGAAGAAATCCTGCGTCACCGAGCGCCACAGGTCCCACAGCGGCTTGATCGTGGTGTGCTTCTCTTTCTCGATGAACGGCTCCGGGTCGAGCCCGAGCAGCTCGCCGAGCTTGCGCAGGAACTTGGTCGTGCTATGAAGGCCGATCGGCGCCTGCAGGTACGGCCGCTCGAGCGTCTCGCACAGCAGCCGCCCGAATTCACGGTACAGGCACACGTTGACGTCGGCGTCGACGAGCTTCGGGATGTCGGCGAGGTGGCTGCCGAGCGGGAACACCATGTTGACTTCGGCGCCGATGCCCTCGACC
>DATKLZ010000137.1:0-36856 GCA_035542135.1 Steroidobacteraceae bacterium
CATGTTGCCGACCACCAGGCCGCGCACTCCCACCTGACTCCAAGGCGTTGTACGCAATGCCAAGGTATCGCATGATCGCGCGTAACCGGACAGGCGGGGTGCACTCATGAATGCGCAGTTGGGCAAGCGGCGGCGGTGGCCTTACGCGCTGCTGGCCATCGTGCTGGGCCTGGCCGCGTATACCTGGCTGTCGTTGACCTGGTCGTATTCCGAAGGCGAGCGCGTCGGCATCCTGCAGAAGGTGTCGCGCAAGGGCTGGGTCTGCAAGACCGTCGAGGGCGAGCTGGCGCAGTACGTGGTCAGCGGCGTCATGCCGCAGATCTGGGAGTTCACGGTGCGCGACGCCACGGTGGCCCGTCACCTGGACCAGGCGCTCGGCGAACGCGTGCGCCTGCACTACACCGAGCACCGCGGCGTCCCCTCGCGCTGTTTCGGCGACACGCGCTATTTCGTGGACGGCATCGAACCCGTTGCGGCGCCGGCGCCCATGCCGGCCACGCCGGGCCCGGGTTCAACTCAGGAGCAAGCCCAATGAGCAAGGGAATGGACCGCAAGAAGGAAGGCAAGAAGAAGCCTGCCAAGTCGCTGATGGAGAAGCGCGCCGCCAAGGCCGAGAAGCGCAAGCAGCGGTAACGCGCGCCCGAAGCAGAACCGGCACGTTCAGGCGCCCAGGCCCAGCGCCAGCGCGCACGCGGCCGGCTCGTTGCATCGTTCGCGGCTGTCCACCGGGGCGCTGCGCCAGTCGGGCCCGATCTGCGCATCGAGCTGCGCGACCACGGCGTCGCGCAGTTGCTGCTGCACCGGCCGGCGCGAGCGCTGCCCGCGCGCCGCATGCGCCTGGTCCGCGCACGCGAGGATGCGCGCGGCGGCCGGGTACCGCTGGTCCTTGCAGGCGAGGTACGCCATCGCGTCGAGCACCTTGTGGAGCCGCCCGGCGTCGAACCGCGCCGCCAGCTCATGGATTTCCGCACCGATCGCGCGTGCCTCGGCGAGCGCGCCGGCGAGCAGCAGCGCGCTGAAATTCAGGGCCAGCAGATCGAAGTGCGCGGCGCGCCGGCCCGAGTGGCGCAGGCCCAGCTCGAGCGGGCGGCCGAGCTGCAGCGCCGACGCCGGATCACCGCAGGCGATGTCGAGCTCGACGATGCTGACGCTGGCGGCCTGCGCCTGCCGCTCGCTGACCGTCAACGCCTGCATCACCGCGCGCCGGTAGGCGGCGCGCGCCGCGGGAAACGCTCCGCCGTTCATCAACACCGCGCCTTCGGCCAGCGCACCGCAGGTCAGCAGCCGCGCGGGCCAGGCCGGATCCTCGAGGGCGCGGGCCGCATCGATTGCCGCGCGCGCCGCGGGCTCGTCGTCGCGGCAGCTCAGCGCGAGCTGGGCGAGCGCGTAATAGCGGGCGCGCGGATCGTCCGCCGCAGCGTGCATCGCGACGGCCAGCTCCGCGGCGTAGCGCGCCCGGTCGTACTGGCGCGACGAGTCGTAACCGGCGACGGCTTCCCAGAAACGGCCGACACGGGCCGGCGGCAGTGAATCCGACAGGAGCGTGACCGCCTGTTCGAAGCGATCGCGGCCTTCCGCGCGCAGCTCGGTTTCGAGGAACAGCGGCCAGGCCGAGCCGTACAGCGCGACGCCCAGCCCGCGGTCATTCGCCGCCGCCCAATCGATCGCAGCGCGCACGTTGTCGAGCTCGGGCTCGTAGCGGTGCAGCCAGATGGCTTCGTCCAGCGACCAATACTCCTGGTACGCGGCATCGAGCAGTTGCAGCAGCGCACCGGCCATGCGGCGCCGTGCCGCCGCGGTCTCGCCCGAGGCCTCGAGCTTGGCCGCGGCGTAGAAGCGCGCGGTCTCGAGCAGGGCATAGCGCGGCGGTTCGGTCGGCAAGGCGGTGACCAGCGAACGGTCGACGAGGCGCCCGATCAGGTCGATCGCGGCCGCCGTGTCCACGGATTCGTCGGCGACGCACAGCGCCGCGGTCGCCAGCGTGAAGCTGCCGGCGAACACGCCGAGCCGGTTGAACACGCGCTGCTCCTGCGGGGCCAGCAGGCTGTAGCTCCAGTCGAAGGCCGCGTGCAACGCGCCGTGGCGCGGCTCGGTCGCGCGGCCGGAAGCCCTGAGCAAACGGAAGCGGTCATCGAGCCGTTCGAGCAGGCCGCTGACGCCGAGCGCAGGCACGCGCGCCGCGGCCAGTTCGATCGCCAGCGCATTGCCGTCGAGGCGGCGGCAGATTTCGCCGACCAGCGCAGCGTTGGCCGTCGTCAGTTCGAAGCGGCGATCCGCCGCCTGCGCGCGCTCGACGAACAGCTCGACGGCCGCCGGGCGCGAGGCGTCGGCCCGGGGCGCGTGGCCCGCGGGTACCTCCAGCAATCCCAGGCGGTACACCGTCTCGCCGGCGATGCCGAGCGGCACCTGGCTCGTCAGCAGCGCGCGCACGCCCTCGGTCTGCAAGACGAGTTGCGCCAGCGGCCGCGCAAGCCCATCGCCCAGGTGCTCGACCCCATCGAGGATCAGCAATACCGGCACCTGCTCGAGCGCCTGGCCCAGGCCCGCGAAACCCTCGACGCCCTCCGGCAGCGCGATGCCGAGCGCCAGCGCGATCGCCGAGGGCACGTGCTGCACGTCGCTGATCGGCTGCAACGCGATCCAGGCGGCCGGGAGCGCGGGCGGATCGCCCGAACGCACGAGTATCTCCTGCGCCATGCGGCTCTTGCCCACGCCGGCCATGCCGACGATCGTCACGAGGCAGGCCCGTTCGAGCATGGCGCGCAACTCGTCCACGTCGCGTTCGCGGCCAATCAGCGGTCCGAGCCGGTTCGGCCATGCACGGCGCGGAATGGCGATCTGCGGCGGAATCGGCCGGGGCGCGGCGGCCATCGCATCGGCCTTGGGTGGCGATGCGCCAGGCATGGTGACCGGCAATTCCAGCCGGTAGCCGAACCCGGCCACGGTGCGTATCGCGCCAGCGCCGAGCACGCGCCGCAGGCTGGCGATCTGCGCGGGCAGGTTGTTCTCATCGACGAACAGCCGCGGCCACACGCGCTCGAGCAGCGTCGTCTTCGCGACCAGGCGGCCGTGATGCTCGACGAGCACCAGCAACAGGTCGAAGGCGCGGGCGCCCAGTTCCGCAGGCTTGCCATCGATCGACAGCACCCGCTCGGATGGATGCAGCTCGAAGTTGCCGACGCGAATCGCAGTGGCGGCGCCTGGCGGTAAGTTGTTGATCCTGGGATCCTTTCTTCTATTAGGGGCGCGCCAGATGCTTTTTAGAATAATTTCAGGCGCAATTCAAGACGCGATCGTCCTGGTTGGCGATGCTGGCAGCGCGAGAGACGGATCCATTGCACTTCAATTCAACACACGGAGATGGCCATGCCCAAGTTTGTAATCGAACGTGACATTCCCGGCGCCGGCAAGCTGAGCCCGGCTGATCTCAAGGCCATTTCACTGAAGTCGTGTGGGGTGCTCAGCAGCCTCGGGCCCAGCGTGAACTGGGTCCAGAGCTACGTCACGGCCGACAAGATCTACTGCGTCTATCACGCGACCGACGAATCGCTGGTGCGCAGGCACGCGGAACTGGGCGGATTCCCCGCCAACCGGATCTCGCGCGTGACTGCCGTCATCGACCCGTCGACCGCCGAATAAGCGCCCTGCCCATCCAACCAGGAGACAACCATGAAGACGATCATTGCGATGTTGCCGCTGCTGTTCCTTTCCCCGGCATTCGCCGCCGACAGCGGCGCGCCGGCTGCCCCCAGGCACGCGCATGCCACCGAGCACCGTTACCTGATCGAGCGCACCTTCCCCGCCGGCGCACTCGACGGGCTGGACGCGGCGGGCAAGGCGAAGATCAACGCAACGAATGCCAGGTTTGGCGTGTACTGGGTCATGTCATACGCGAACGCCGCGAAGACCAAGACCTATTGCATCTACAAGGCCCCGAGCGAGGACGCGGTTCGCCAGGCCGCGCAGGCCAACGCGATACCGGTCGACACCATCACCGAAGTGCCGGTCACGCTGCTGCCGAAGTAATCCGGTTGCGCGACGCGCGGTGTGATGGGTGGGCCGACTGGCCTCGCATCACGCCGCGTCGCCGCGCAGTTCGGCAAAGGCCTGCTCCATGGCCTGGCGCCGGACGTGCACTTCGAATGCGGACCGCACCGCGATCCACTGCCCGGGGCCATCCGGCGCGTCGCTGGGCGCTGCTTCCGGCACGGCGCCCGCGACGGGCGCCGGTGCGATCAGGCCCCGCTGCCGCAGCGCGCGCGCAAACGAGGGCGGACCGGCCAAGCCCAGCGGCGCAGGATGCCGCGCGGCCCGGAAAATCGGTGCTGCGGTCGGGTGTGTGGTGGGGGTTTGCATCGGTGTACCGGTATGGAGTTCGCCGCGCCGCATTGGTTCCAGGAAAATATGTCGGCCCGCGCCGACAGCGCCGGATCTGCGCCATTCAATGATACCCGCCGGGGATTGCAACCGCGTGACCGCGGCGAAGCGCGCCGGCGCGCCGGTGAGCGAATTCCAGGTGATGTTGTCGAGCAGCGAGGCCATGGATGCCAATGTACCGTGGAATGGCGCGCGCCTATACTGCCCCCCGCATCCGGAAATCCACGGGGAAATACGCCATGCAGATCTCGGCCCGCTCATGCCTGGTCGCCTTGTCGGTGGCGGCGTTGCCGGCACTGTGTTTCGGCGCCGCGACGCTCGGCAGTGATACCGGCATCAACTGGTCGCTGTCCGCCGCCGACGTGGCGGCAGCGTGCAAGAGCGGCCTGGCAAGCGCGCGCGAGCGCATCCACGCGCTCGAATCGCGGACCGAGGCGCCCGCCACGATCGCGGATGGGCTCGGCGCGGTGGACAACATCGTCGCCGACCTGGCCGAGCAGCTCAGCGCGCCGACCAACCTGGCCGTACTCGCGGTCGGCAAGGATGTGCGCGACGCAGCGACCCAGTGCAACAATGATTACGCGGCCTTCGGCGTCGAACTGGCCGCCGATCCGGCGATCTACCAGCTTGCGGTATCTGCTGCCGGCATCGCCAAGGATGCCGAAGAGCGGCAGCTGGCGAAGATCTACATGGAAAACGGCCGTCGTGCGGGCGCCGCGCTGGACCCGGACAAGCGCGCCCAGGTCACGAAACTGCTCGATCGGCTCAACAACCTGCAGATCGAATTCGGGCGTGCACTGGCGGAAGCCCATGTCACGATTCCGCTGAGTGAGGCCGAACTCGCCTCGCTCCCGCCGGCGCTCGACGGCTCGATCAAGCGCGACGCCACGGGTGCGCACATCGCGGTGAACGAGAGCAGCGTCGGCCCGTTCATGGAGAATGAATCCTCGGCCGATGCGCGCAAGCGCTTTGCCACGGCCTACGGCCGGCGCGGCGGTCCGGAAAACGTGCAACGGCTGGCCGACGCCGTGGCGATCCGCCAGCAGCTCGCGCCGCTGCTGGGTTTCCCCTCGTGGGCGGCCTACCAGCTCGACGTCAAGATGGCGAAGACACCGGCGCGCGCCTCCGCGCTCGTGGAACAGGTCGGCCACTCGCTGCTGCCCAAGGCGCGCGAGGAGATCAAGGCGCTCGCCGAACTGAAGCGCGCCGCGGGCGACAAGACGCCGTTCCACAAGTGGGACTACGCCTACTACGAGCGCCGGCTGGAGTCGACGCGCTACTCGGTGGATGCGGAGAAG
Source organism: Steroidobacteraceae bacterium (assembly GCA_035542135.1). Classification (GTDB taxonomy): domain Bacteria; phylum Pseudomonadota; class Gammaproteobacteria; order Steroidobacterales; family Steroidobacteraceae; genus FEN-1191. The sequence continues at coordinate 5,676 of DATKLZ010000137.1, forward strand.
GTGCGCGAGTATTTCCCCGTCGACAAGGTGCTGCCGGCCGTGCTCGACATCTACTCGCGACTGCTCGGCGTGCGCTTCGAGGCGCTGTCGCCGGCGATGTCGTGGGCGCCCGGCGTGCGTGAGTACGCCATCTACAATGCCGCCGACGGCGCGGCGATCGGCTGGTTCCTGCTCGACCTGTATCCGCGTGAAGGCAAATTCGAGCATTTCGCCGCGTTCCCGTTGCGCTCGGGCCGGCTGCTGCCCGATGGGAGCTACCGCATGCCGGTATCCGCGATCATCGGCAACTGGCCGCAGCCCGGGGAAGGCAAGCCGACGCTGCTCAACCACGACGAGGTCGTGGTGTTCTTCCACGAATTCGGGCACGTCATGCACGAGACGCTCTCGCATACGCGCTACGCGTCGCTGTACGGCATCGCGGTGCGCGGCGACTTCGGCGAGGCCCCCTCGCAGATGCTGGAGAACTGGATGTGGCAGCCGGCCGTGCTGAAGCAGGTCTCGAGCCACGTGGGCAGCGGCGAGCCACTGCCGGACGATCTCATCGCGAAGATGATCGCGGCCCGGCATGTCGCCGATGGCGTCGATTGGGGCATGCAGGCTTTCCTTGCCGAGTACGACCTGCAGCTGCACAGCCTGCCGGGCAAGCCCGATCCGACTTCGTTGTGGTTCAAGCTCAAGTCGCAGCTCACCGTGTTCCCCGAAATTCCCGGCACCTACCCCGAGGCAGGCTTCAACCACCTGATGGCCGGCTATGACGGCGGTTACTACGGCTACCTGTGGTCGAAGGTGTATGCGCAGGACATGTTCAGCAAGTTCCAGGAAGCCGGGCTCGAGGATCCCGCGATCGGCATGCGTTACCGCCAGATGATCCTCGTGCCCGGCGGCTCCGAAGAGCCCGACGTGCTGTTGCGTCGCTTCCTCGGCCGCGAGGTCAGCTACGATCCCTTCTACGAGGATATCGGGCTGAAAGCGCGCTGATCGCCAACGTGCGGCGGTTCACATTCCGCGCGCCGGCATAACGAGACCTGCATCGCAACCTGCGCCCGGTTGGCTTGCCCGGACCGGCGGCGCAACGCATTCTGTAACGTGGCATCAACACGTGCGGAATGCGGCTACGGCGGCTGAAGTGGACAACCCCAAGCACGGTACCTCACCGGTCTGGATCGACCGGCTCTGCATTGGGCTGGTGGCCTACGTGCTCGTGTGCGCGACCTGGATGCTCACGGGTGTGGGCGGTGAACGCGTCAGGCACTACGTGGGCCTGCTGGCCGACACGCCGGCCAGCCTGGTCGCGTTCATCGTCACGGCCACGACCGCGCACCGCCTGGCCCCCGGCACGCTGCGCAAGGCATGGGCCTGTCTTGCCAGCGCGCTCGGACTGTACATCGTCGGCACGATGATCGGCGTGGCCTCGTGGCTGCACAACGTCGACCCGTTCCCGGGCAGCGCGGACTTCTTCTACCTGGCGTTCTTCCCGTTCTTCATGACGGCCGTGGGGCTGATGATCCGCGCCGCGGCCGTGAAGATCCGCTGGACGCAGTTCCTGCTCGACGCGATCGTGCTGGTCGCCGGCTTCGGCGCGTTCTTCTGGTTCCTGATCATCCGCCCAGCCGCGAGCAGCACCGAGCTCGACATGCTCAAGTACACGCTCAGCCAGTTGTATATCGCGCTCAATTGCGTGCTGGTGCTGGCGCTCGGCGTGCTGCTGCTGGCCGGCACCGGCACGCGCGCCGCGCGCAGCGTGCCGCTGCTGCTGTCGGTCGGCTTCACGGTCATGCTGCTGGGCGATGTCATGTGGTCGGTCGCCAAGATCACCGGCCACTACCTGCCGGGCGACCTGCAGGACGTGCTGTACGTCGCCTGCTACGTGCCGCTCGCCGCAGCCGGCCGCGAGCAGATGCGCGCCGGCGAAAGCGAGTCGGGTTCGTCGGTATCGCAGGGCGTGGCCCAGGCGCTGCCGTACGCCGCCATGCTCGCCGCGCTCGCAGTGCTGGTGTCGCTGACACACGGCGACCTGAGGAGCCCGACGACGGTCATGACGCTGGTGGTATTCGTGCTCGCCATACTGGTCATGGTGCGCCAGGCCCTGGCGATGCGCGCGGAGGCCGCGACGCGTGAACGGCGCGCCGCGATGCTGGTCGAGGAACGCTACGCCTCGCTGATCGCCAATGCCTCCGACGTGATCATGACCGTCCGTGCCGATGGCACGCTGCTGTTCGCCTCGCCCGCCTGCGAGCGCACCCTGGGCCTGCGGCCCGATGAAGTCGTCGGCAGGAACCTGCTCGGCGTGTGGGCCGGCGACGACACCGAGCGCCTGCGCGCCTTCCTCGGCGAAGTGGCAGCGAGCTCCGGCGAAGCCGTCGGCCCGGTCGAGATGCGCATCGAGCGCGGGCGCGAGCGCTACGTGCTCGAGATCGTCGGCAGCAACCTGATGAATGACCCGGCCGTGGAGGGCCTGGCGCTGAACCTGCGCGACATCACCGAACGCAAGGCGCTCGAGGAACAGCTGCGCCAGCTCGCATTCCACGATTCATTGACGCTGCTCGCCAACCGCAGCCTGTTCCGCGACCGGCTGCAGCACTCGCTGAGCCTGGCGCGCCGCGCCCAGAGCCAGACGGCGGTGATGTTCGTCGACCTGGACAACTTCAAGAGCGTGAATGATTCGCTCGGCCACGATGTCGGCGATCGGCTGCTGCAGGCCGTGGCGCAGCGGCTGGTCAAGTCGACGCGCTTCTCCGATACCGTGGCGCGCCTGGGTGGCGACGAATTCGCGATCCTGCTCGAGGGCATCACCACGGTCGGCGAGGTCGAATTGCTGGCGGCCGCGCTGATCGAGCAGCTCGACCAGCCGTTCAACCTCGGCGGCACCGAAGTGCGCGTGTCCGCCAGCATCGGCGTGGCTTTTTCATCGTACGAGACCAGCGCAGAGGCGCTGCTGGGCAAGGCGGACATCGCGATGTACCACGCGAAATCCGCGGGCAAGAACCGCTTCGTCGCTTTCCAGGCGCCGATGCAGGAGCTGCTGCAGGAGCGCACGCGGCTGGTGGCGGATATCGCCCGCGGCGTCGCCAACGAGGAATTCTTCGTCGAGTACCAGCCGATCGTCGATCTCGGCACGCGCAGCCTGCTCGGCGTCGAGGCGCTGGTTCGCTGGCGGCACCCCGAGATGGGCGTGTTGATGCCGGACCGGTTCATCCAGATCGCCGAGGAGTGCGGGCAGGTCGTCAAGCTGGGCCGTTGGGTGCTGGCGCAAGCCTGCCGCGAGGTGCACGCGTGGCGGCGCGCGGTGGCCGGCGGCTCCGGCCTGCGCGTGGCGGTCAACATTTCCGCGCGGCACCTCGAGCACGGTGACCTGGCGCAGGACGTGGCGCTGGCGCTGGAGGAATCCGGCCTCGAACCCGGCAACCTGGTGATCGAACTGACCGAGAGCACGATCATGCACAACACCGAGGCGAATCTCGCGCGGTTGCTGCAGCTCAAGTCGCTCGGCGTGCGGCTCGCGATCGACGATTTCGGCACCGGCTACTCCTCGCTCTCCTACCTGCACCGCTTCCCGATCGACATACTGAAGATCGACCGCTCCTTCGTCGGGCGCCTCACGAACAGCTCCAACGGCCCGGAGCTGGCCCGCGCCGTCATCACGCTCGGCGAGACCCTCGGCCTCGACACGGTCGCCGAGGGCATCGAACTCGAGCCACAGGTGGAGGCGTTGCTCAGGCTCGGCTGCGTGGCCGGACAGGGCTTCCTGTTCGCCAGGCCCGGCCCGCTCGAACAGCTGGCGAAGAGCACGTTCGTGTCGAAGCGCAACGAATTGTGGAAAGCCCGGGTCGCCGGCGAGGACCTGTCGCCCTCGGGCCGCTATGCCGCGCTGAAGGACGCGGCCGGGGCCGCCTGAAGCGGCACGCCGCGCCTCAGGCGGGCTTGCTGGCCCGCAGGTGCGTGGGGCAATGCTCGCCGGAGTCGAGCACCGGGATCATGCGCTCCCAGATGGCGATGTTCTCGTCGACGAATTCCTGGCCGACGGTGCGCGCAGCCGCCGCGCCGACCGGGCCACGCAGCCGTGCCAGTTCGACGCGCGCCTGGTTGCGATACCAGGCATTGCGGCTCGTGACCGAGACCTCGACGAACCCGGCGCCGCGCAGGGCGTCCTCGTAGCGCCGCGGCGAGGCCATGCCGAAGTCGAGTCCCTCGGCGGCGATGTAAGCGGCCATGGCCGGTGACGGCGCGCCATCGTGCCCGATCAGCCAGTCCGAGGCGATGAAGCGGCCACCGGGCTTCAGCACCCGGAACACCTCGCGCATCAGCGCATGCTTGTCGGCGATGTGCACGATGCTGTCCTTCGAGAACACGACATCGAAGGTGCCGGGCGGGAACGGCAACGGACCCGCAGCAACCTTCAGCAGGCCGATGCGCGCGCCCAGCGACTCGCGTGCGACGAGCGCGCGCGCGCAGGCGAGCACGGTGTCCTCGACGTCGATGCCGGTCACGTATCCGGCGCCGTGGTTGCGGACCAGCGCGATGTCGATGCCGCCGGCCCCACAGCCGATGTCGAGGATCGATCTGCCGCCGAGGTCTGCATCGCCGACCAGCCGGCCGACCTCTTCCGTTCCGCCCGGGGACAGGAATCCCTCCCCCCAGATGGCCTGCAGCATGTCGATCATCCGCGCGTGGTAGTGTTCGCCGCCCTGCGTTGCCATGGCGCTCCCCCGGTCCATCCGGCCCATGATCCGTTGCCGGTGACATAATGCCACGCGCCGGCCGGCCCGCTGCAGGCGGGCAAACATGGAGCCACTCCCGCGACCGGATGGCGCCGCCTTGGGTATGCTTCACGAGCATGCGTTCCATCAAGCCCTCCATTGGCCTGTCCCTGGCCATCGCCTTCCTCGGGGTGTTCGTCGCGCTCGCGCTCGGCATGCGGCTCGCGCACCAGAGCACCGAGGACACGGCGCAGCTGATCGGCAAGGTCGAACGCCAGTACGAACCGACGCTGCGCAAGGCGCGGGACCTCGAGGCGTCGCTGGTCGCCTACGAGCGCGAGGTCGCCGACCACGCGCGCGACAGCGCCGCCGATCCCGCCGCCGACATCTCGATCGCGGCGGCGCGCCTGCTGTCGACGTACGACGAATACGTGCATCTCGCGCCGGTCACCGCCGGCACCGCGACCACCGACCTCCGGCCGCGCCTCGAGGCCTTGCGCACACACGGGTTGGCGATCGCCGACCTGTACGCGCAGCGCGAATCGCAGAGCCGCGCCGCGCTGGCGGCGCTGAACTCGCTCGCCAGCCGCGCATCGCTCGCGGCGCGCGGCTTCGAGGCCGGCGACCAGGTGTACATCCGCAAGTCGCTGTCGGAACTGGCGCGCTCGGCCGCGACGCTGCGCGCGAGCGCGCTGATGCTGTTCGCGTCGCCGTCGGAGGCCACGGTGCAGGCCGAGGCCGCCAGCGAAGCGGCCCTGGGCGGGTTGTTCCGCGCGCATGCGCAGGAATTCGCGCGCTCGCCGGGCGGCGCCTGGCTCGAGCTGATGCGCGACGACCTCGCCACCGCGGTGCGCGGCCGCAACCGCTTCCTGCAGCTGTCGCAGATCATCACGGGCTCGCTGGCCGGGTTCGAGCAGTCGGCGCATGAGCTCGATGCGCTGATCGAGAGCGACCTGCAGAAGCCCGCCTGGCAGGCGCTGACCGAAGCCGCCGGCGGCGCGCGCATCGCGGCCGAGCGCACCGAGCGCAACCTCACGCGCGTCACGCTCGGCGTGCTCGCCGTCGTGCTGCTGGTCGCGCTGGTGGCGCTGATCGGCATCGCCTCGCCGGTCCGCCGGCTGCTCGAGGGCACGCGGCGGCTCGCACGCGGCGCGCTCGACGCGCGCGTGCCGCGCGGCGGCATGCGCGAGCTCGACGAACTGGCGGCCGCGTTCAACGACATGGCCGAAGCGCTGCACAACTCGCAGCAGTCGCTCCGGGAACACCAGTCCGTGCTCGAGGAACGCATCGCGCAGCGCACCGAAGACCTGCGCCACCTGGCGCACCACGACCCGCTGACCGAGCTGCCCAACCGCCGCGACCTGCACAAGCGGCTGGAGCTGACCATCGAACGCGCCCGCGCCGAGTCGCTGACCTGCGCCGTGCTGTACATGGATATCGACAATTTCAAGACGATCAACGACACGCTCGGCCACCAGTACGGCGACCGGGTGCTGCGCGCCATCGCGGCGCGGCTGCAGAAGGCGGCCGGCCGGATCGGTTTCCTGTGCCGGCTGGGGGGCGATGAGTTCACGCTGGTGATTCCGACGGTGCGCCGCGCCGAAGCGGTGGAGCGCTTCATGGCGCACCTGCTGCGCGAATTCGCGGCGCCGCTGCGCGTGGACGAGCGCGACCTGGTGGTCAGCCTGAGCGCCGGCATCGCGCTCTACCCCCAGCATGGCGATTCGGTGGAATCGCTCCTGCGCGCCGCCGACTCGGCCTTGCACGACGCCAAGGCCAAGGGGCGCAGCGGCTTCCAGTTCTACCGGGCCGAACTGCTGGCGGGTGTCTCGCACCGCTTCCACACCGAACAGGCGTTGCGGCGCGCGCTGGCCGACGGCGATTTCCGCCTGCACTACCAGCCCGAGGTGTCGCTGGTGACGGGCCGGACCACGGCGCTCGAGGCCTTGCTGCGCTGGCAGCGCAGCGACGGCCAGCTCACGCCGGCGAGCGAATTCATCGACATCGCCGAACAGTCGGGACTGCTGCTCGAACTCGGCGACTGGCTGCTGCGCACCGCGGTCGAAGCGGCGCGCACGCTGCGGGCCGGACCGTGGCCGGCCGCACGCATCGCCGTGAACGTGTCGGCGCAGCAGTTCATGGCCGGGCGCTTCATCGATTCGGTGGAGAAGGCGCTGCGCGTCGCGCAGATGGATCCGGGTTGCCTGGAGATCGAACTGACTGAATCGGCGTTGCAGACCGGCCGCCGCGCCAGCGAGGCGCTGCACGAACTGCGCCGCCTGGGCGTCGCCGTCGCGCTCGACGACTTCGGCACCGGCTACTCGACGCTCCGCTCGATCGAGGAACTGCCGCTCACGCGCGTCAAGCTCGACCGCAGCCTGGTACGCAACATCGAGGACAACGCCAATGCCGCGTCGTTCGCGCGCTCGTGCGTGCAGCTGTGCCAGAGCCGCGGGCTGTCAGTCACCGTCGAAGGCATCGAGCGCACGGGCCAACTCGATGCACTGGCGCAATGGGGGGACATCCAGGTGCAGGGATTCCTGATCGCGCGGCCGGCGCCGCTCGATACGCTGGCCGACTACATCGCCGATACGCCCGCACGGCTGGCCGCGGTCTGGCCGGCAATGGCGGCGCGGGCGCGGGAGGATCGGCCGGGCGAGGGCTCGCCGGTCACCTTCCTGCGGCCGCGGCCGCGCCAGCCGTAGCGCGCGATGCAATCGCGTCCATTCGGTACCACGCAGCGCCCCGTATCGGTCCTGGGCCAGGGTTCCTGGCAGATCGAGACGGCCCGCGAGGCCGACGCGGTGGCCGCGTTGCGCGCCGGCCTCGACCTCGGCATGACGCACATCGACACGGCCGAGATGTACGGCAACGGCGCGGCCGAGCGGGTCATCGCCACCGCGATCGCCGGCCGGCGCGATGAAGTGTTCCTGGTCTCCAAGGTGCTGCCATCCAACGCCTCGGCGCGCGGCACGCTCGCGGCCTGCGAACGGAGCCTGCGTAACCTGCACACTGACCGGCTGGATTGCTACCTGCTGCACTGGCGCGGCCGTTATCCGCTGGCCGAGACGATCGGGGCCTTCGAGTCGCTCCAGCGTGACGGCAAGATCCTCTCCTGGGGAGTCAGCAATTTCGATGTGGACGATCTCGAGGAAGCCACGGCCATCGGCGGCCCGCCCGCCTGCAACCAGGTGCTCTACCACCTCGGCGAGCGCGCCATCGAACACGCGGTGATCCCGTGGTGCGCAGCCCACGGCACGGCCGTCGTGGCCTATACGCCGTTCGGAAAGTCCGCCGCGATGTATGAAGGCGGCAGCGCCGGCGCGCGCACCCTGCAGCGGATCGCCGCGCAGCGCGGCGCCACGCCGCGGCAGGTCGCGCTCAGTTTCCTGTTGCGCCATGACAATGTGTTCGCGATTCCGAAGGCAGCCCGCGGCGCGCACGTGGCCGAGAACGCAGCCGCCGCCGCGCTCGAGCTGAGCGTCGCCGATTGTGCCGCCATCGACGCGGCGTTCGGGCGCGGGGCGCCGCCACGGACGCTGCCGACGGGCTGAGCGAGGCCATCGGATCGCCGCGGCGCCATGTGCCGCCGGCGGCGAAACCAGCGGCTACTTGCCCAGTTCCTTGCGGAGCTGCTCGATCTCGGACAACGCCTGCTGCAACGTATCGGTACTGCGCAGCGCGAGCGCATCCGCCGCAGCCACCTTGGCGAATCCGCCGAGCAGGGCATGGAGCAATTCGACCAGGTCCTCGACCTCGTGGGATCCCTCGACCGGCGGCATGCCCAGCAGCTTGGCGCGAGCCGCAGCGCATGAACTGATGAGTCGATTGACCGTGGCGGGCGGCAGCACCAGCGACAGGCCCTCGCCGTCCGTGTTGCGACCGACGCTGAAGTAATCGTATTGCCCGGTGAGATTCAGTGCCGCTCGCGCATCGCCCACTTGGTCACCCCAGCGCCACCCCTGGTCGGACTGCCGATTGACGATAGACAGGCTGGTCCGTAGTGTCAAACCCGATGCAGGTGACATGCTCAACCGCCATCGTGCGCCCGCCGGGCCGGTCCTATGCGCAGGGCCTGACGAGCTCGCGCCAGCTCGGGCCGCCCGACCTCGCCATGGCGTTGCGGCAGCACGAGCACTATTGCCAGGCGCTGCGGGAATGCGGCCTGCGGCTGGTCACGCTGCCGGCCGACGAGCGATATCCCGACAGCACCTTCGTCGAGGACACCGCGGTGGTCACCGCACGTGTCGCCGTCATCACGCGGCCGGGGGCGGCATCGCGCGCCGGCGAGGTGCAGGCGATCGCCACCGCATTGGGCGCGTTGCGGCCGCAGCTCGAATACATCGAGGCGCCGGGCACCCTCGATGGTGGCGATGTCTGCCAGGCCGGCGAGCATTTCTTCATCGGCTTGTCGGCGCGTACCAACCCGGAAGGCGCGCGCCAGCTCGCCGGCATGCTGGCGGCCCGCGGCTACACCAGTTCGACGATCGACATTCGCTCCTGCCCGTCGCTGCTGCACCTCAAGAGTGGGCTGGCCTGGCTGGGCGACCGGCGCTGCGTCGTCGTGCCTGGATTGCCACGTACGACCGAGCTGGCGGACTTCGACTGCATCGAGGTCGATGAAACCGAAACCTATGGCGCGAATTGCGTACGCATCAACGACCAACTGTTCATGGCTGCCGGTCACGCGCGGCTCGGCACAACCCTGCGCGCGCTGGGCTTGCGGCTGCGCGAACTCGAGATGTCGGAATTCCGGAAGATGGATGGCGGCTTGAGCTGCCTGTCGCTGCGATTCTGAGGCGAAGGCCCGGACCAGCGCGGCGCCGATGCCGCTGCCGGCCCCGTGGCCGGAACGCGCTTGTCCTGCAGGTCCGCGATGCGATGCATGGATTCCGAGCGATGCCCCGGCAAATGCCCTCCGTCCCGCTCCGGCCGGCCGCCGATTCTCGTATCATTAATATGATAAAATCCGCCGGCGCCGACCGATTGAAGTTTATTGATATTATTAAATGGCTGCCGGGGCCAGATGCCCCCGAGCACGCGCCAGCGAGGACCCGAGGCCTTGAGTTCCAAACCACACCGCCAGCCGCCGTTGCGCAGCGCGAAGAGCTACGGCAACCCCGGCCGCGACGGCTTCATCCATCGCAGCTGGATGAAAAGCCAGGGCCTGCCGGATGACGTGTTCCACGGCCGCCCGGTGATCGGCATCTGCAACACCTGGTCGGAGCTCACGCCCTGCAATGCCGGCTTGCGCGATGTCGCCGAGCATGTGAAGCGCGGCGTCTGGGAAGCCGGCGGCCTGCCGCTCGAGTTCCCGGCCATGTCGCTGGGCGAGACGCAGATGCGCCCCACCGCGATGCTGTTCCGCAACCTGCTGGCGATGGAGGTCGAGGAATCGATCCGCGGCAATCCGATCGACGGGGTCGTGCTGCTCGGTGGCTGCGACAAGACCACGCCCGGGCAGCTGCTGGGCGCGGCCAGCGTCGACCTGCCGGCACTCGTCGTATCGAGCGGCCCGATGCTCAACGGCAAGTACCGCGGCCGCGACATCGGCTCGGGCACCGACGTCTGGCGGTTCAGCGAGGCAGTGCGCGCCGGCACGATGACGGCCGCCGAGTTCATGGCGGCGGAATCGGGCATGTCGCGCTCGCCCGGCACCTGCATGACGATGGGCAGCGCGTCGACGATCGCCAGCCTGGCCGAGGCGATGGGCGTCGCGCTGCCGTACAACGCCACCGCGCCGGCGGTCGACGCGCAGCGCCGCCTGATCGCGCACGAGAGCGGCCGCCTGGCCGTCCGCATGGTGCGCGAGGACCTGCGCCTGTCGAAGCTGCTGACCCGCACCGCGTTCGAAAACGCGGTACGCGTGCTGGCCGCGATCGGCGGCTCCACGAATGCGGTGCTGCACCTGCTCGCGCTGGCCAGGCGGGTGGGCGTGCCCCTGGCGCTGGCGGACTTCGACCGCCTGTCGGGCGGCATCCCGCTGCTGGTCGACCTGCAGCCGTCCGGGAGATACCTGATGGAAGACCTGCACTACGCAGGTGGCCTGCCGGCCGTCATGAAGGAACTCGGCACGCTGCTCGACGCGGGCGCGCCGACGCTCACCGGCCAGACGCTGGGCGAATCCTGCGCGGCGGCGGAGTGCTTCAACCGCGAGGTCATCCGCACGCTTGCCGCGCCGGTAAAGCCTGCCTCGGGCATCTGGGTACTGCGCGGCAACCTGTGCCCGGGCGGCGCCGTCATGAAACCCAGTGCCGCCGACAGCGCCCTGTGCACGCATCGGGGCCGCGCGGTCGTATTCGAGTCGATCGAGGAATTCCACGCGCGCATCGATGATCCGGCGCTCGATGTCGATGCGAGCAGCGTGCTGGTGCTCAAGGGCTGCGGGCCGAAGGGTTATCCCGGCATGCCCGAGGTGGGCAACATGCCGCTGCCGCGCAAGCTGCTCGAGAAGGGCATCAAGGACATGGTGCGCATCTCCGACGCGCGCATGAGCGGCACCGCATTCGGCACGGTCGTGCTGCATGTCGCGCCCGAGTCAGCCGCCGGCGGCCCGCTCGCGATCGTGCGCAGCGGCGACGAGATCCTGCTCGACGGACCGAATCGCCGCCTGGAGCTGCTGGTGCCCGACGACGAGATTGCGAAGCGGCTCGAGCAGTGGCGCGCGGGCCAGGGTCCGCCCAGGTACACGCGTGGCTACTATCGGCTCTATGCGGAACATGTCACGCAGGCCGACCGCGGCTGCGACTTCGATTTCCTCGCGGGCGCCAGCGGCAGCACGGTCGAACGGGAATCACACTAGTGAAGCCGCCCGCCCTCATCGCCGGCGACTGGGGCACGAGCAACCTGCGGCTGTGGCTGTGCAGCGCCGACGGCACGGTGCTCGCGCGCAAGGCCGGGCCCGGCGTGGCCTCGGTGGACACTCCCTTTCCGCAGCTGCTGCAGGCGCTGGTGGCCGATTGGCGCAGCGCGCACGGCGATCTTCCGATCGTGCTGTGCGGCATGGTGGGCTCGAGCATCGGCTGGACGCAGGCGCCGTATGTGCCATGCCCCGCCGGCGCTGGCCAGATCGGGGCGCGATGTGTCGCGCTCGAGCACGGCAGCGTGCGCATCGTGCCCGGCCTGTCGTGCACGAATCGCCTCGACGCGCCGGACCTCATGCGCGGCGAGGAGACGCAGATCCTCGGCGCACTGCAGCTCGATCCGGCCTTGCGGCAGGGCCAGCGACTGCTGTGCCTGCCGGGCACGCATACCAAGTGGGTGGCGCTCGGTGGCGGCGTGATCCGCGATTTCCTGACCGCGCCTGCGGGCGAACTCCATGCGCTGCTCAGCCGGCACTCCGTGCTGGTCGCGGACAGCCCGGGCGATGCACAACCGGCCGCCGCCGCCAACGGCGCCGCATTTGCGCGCGGGCTCGAACAGGTGCGGCAATTTCCGGACGCCGACCTGTTGCAGCGCCTGTTCCAGTGCCGCAGCCGCCGGCTCCAGGGAGACCTCGCGCCACGCGATGCGGGCGAATTCCTGTCCGGCCTGCTGATCGGGGCCGATGTGCAAGGCGCCTTGCGACTCATGACCCCTGGAACCGGCTCACCCGTGCACATCATCGGCGCGCCCCTGCTCACGCGCCGGTACGCGCGGGCTCTCGAGCTGTTCGGTTCCGCGGCGGCCGAGATCGACGGCGAGGCGGCCGCGCTCGCCGGCCTGCTGCAGATCCATCTGGCGACACTGCGCGACCGGGTGGCCCATGAAGCCTGACGCGCCGGCGCACGGGCGCACACTGGTGGCGATCCTGCGCGGCGTCACGCCGACCACTGTCATGGCGGTGGCCGACACGTTGTACGCGGCCGGCTTCCGCTGCATCGAGGTGCCGCTCAATTCCCCCGACCCGTTCGCCAGCATCGCGGCGCTCGCGGCGCGCAAGCCCGGCGATTGCCTGGTCGGCGCGGGCACCGTGCTCAGCGTGGACGATGTGGAACGCGCACGCGCCGTGGGCGCGCGCCTCATCGTCGCCCCCAATTGCAATCCGGAGGTGATCCGCTGCGCATTGCGGCTGGGCCTGGCGGTGATTCCAGGCGTCGCCACCGCGACCGAAGCCTTCGCGGCCATCGAAGCCGGAGCGAGTGAATTGAAGCTGTTTCCCGCGGTCAGCCTGGGCCCCGCGCACCTGCGCGCGCTGAAGTCCGTGCTGCCCGAGGGGGTGCGCGTGTATCCCGTGGGCGGCATCGGCGTGGCAGACGTGCAGCACTGGATTGCCGCGGGCGCCGACGGCTTCGGTTTCGGGTCGGAGATCTACAGGCCAGGCTACACGCTGGCCGACATCGATGCGCGCGCCCGCAGGCTCCTGCAGGCGCTCGCCGAAGCCTGACCGATGGCACGCACGGCTGCCGACATCGCGCTGATCGACATCATTCCGGCCGGAGACACGGTCGGCGAAGGCATCCTGTGGGACTGGCGGCATCAGGCGCTGTGGTGGACCGACATCCAGCGCAGCCGTCTGTACCGCTACGATTGGGCCACACGGCGGCGCCAGCTGCTGCCCGCGCCGGAGCGCATCGGTTCCTTCGGGCTGATCGCCGGATCGGAACGGCTGATCACCGCCTTCGCGAGCGGCATCGCGCTCTATGAGCCCCACGCGCGACACGTCACCTGGCTCGCGCGGCCGGACGCGGACGATCGCAGGCTGCGCTTCAACGACGGGCGGGTCGACCGCCGCGGGCGGTTCTGGACCGGCACGATGCAGGACCACTCACCGCGCCTGCCGATCGGCAAGCTCTATTCCTACGATGCCACGCATGGGCTGCGCTGCCATCGCAGTGGCGTACTGATCTCCAACGGGCTGTGCATGAGCCGCGATGGCACGCAGCTGTATTTCGCGGATTCGCCCACCGGGACCATCGACGTGCATGCGCTGGACGAGCCGGCGGGCACGCTCGGTGCGCCGCGCGTCTTTGCGCGTACCGAAGCGCCGGCGGTGCCGGACGGTGGTACAGTCGATGCGGACGGATACGTGTGGAACGCACAGTGGGGCGGCGCGCGCGTCGTGCGCTACGCGCCGGACGGCCGCGAGGACCTGCGTGTCGCGCTGCCGGCGAGCCAGCCCACGTGCGTGTGCTTCGGCGGACCGGCGCTTGACCTGATGTTCGTCAGCACGGCGCGCGAGCATCTCGATGCCGCCACGCTGCAGCGCGAGCCGCATGCCGGCGACGTCTTCGTCTACCGGACGCCTTTCAAGGGATTGCCAGAGGAAGAGTACCGATCATGATTTCACGCTCCCTGGGCCAGAACCTCACCAACAGCATCGTCCAGGACCTGGGCGTAGCGATCGTCACCGGCACATACTCCGACCAGAACCCTTTTCCGGTGGAAGCGCAGTTGTGCCGGCAGTACGGCGCCAGCCGCACCGCGCTGCGCGAGGCGGTCAAGATGCTGACCGCCAAGGGCCTGCTGGGCGCGCGCCCGCGCCAGGGCACGTGGGTGCAGCCCGAATCGAAGTGGAACCTGCTCGACCCGGACATCCTCGGCTGGCTGCTGGAACGCAAGTTCTCGCCCGCCCTGCTCACGGAGTTCACGGAAGTGCGCCTCGCGATCGAGCCGCTGGCCGCGGCGCTGGCCGCCACGGCTGCCGGGCCGGCCGAGAAAGCGGCGGTGCGCGATGCCATCGAGCGCATGCGCGCCGCGGAGCGCGGCGAGGACGATCCGCTCGCCTCCGACATCGCCTTCCACGTGGCGGTGCTGCGGGCGAGCAAGAACCGCTTCTACGCGCAGCTGACGGAACTGACCACCTCGGCGCTGCGTTTCAGCATCCGCACGACCAACCGCTACAAGGGCGTGAAGCTCGCCAGCGTGGCCGACCACAAGCGCGTTGCAGATGCGATCGTGGCCGGTCGGCCGGCGGCGGCCGCCGAAGCAATGCGCAGGATGATCCAGGAAGCGCTCGACCTGATCGTCAGCCACGAGGCCGGCACGCCGGCGCGGCGCCGCCGCTCCATCGCCAGGCGCGCCCGCACCCCGGCTGCCGCCTGATCGTGACCGCGCCCATTGCCATCGCGATCGCGGGCCTGGGCAAGATCGCGCGCGACCAGCACCTGCCCTCGCTCGCGGCCAGCACGGCTTTCAACCTGGTCGCGACCGCCAGCCCCCACGACGCGCTCGAACAGGTGCCGGGTTACCCGGACATCGCCCGACTGCTCGACGCCCGGCCGGACCTCGAGGCGGTGGCCGTGTGCACGACGCCGCAGGCGCGTTTCGAGGTCGCGCGCCAGGCGCTGCGGCATGGCTGCCACGTGCTGCTCGAGAAGCCGCCCGCCGCGACGCTCGGCGAGGCGCGCGAGCTGATCGATCTGGCCGCGGCCGGCGGCGTGACGCTGCTCGCCTCCTGGCACTCGCGGCACGCGAACGGCGTCGAGCCCGCGCGTGAATGGTTGTCGGCGCGGCGCGTGCGCCGCGTGTCGGTGCGCTGGAAGGAAGACGTGCGCAAATGGCATCCCGGACAGGCCTGGATCTGGAAGGCCGGTGGCCTGGGCGTGTTCGATCCCGGCATCAACGCGCTGTCGATCCTGACCCGCATCCTGCCGGGCAACCTGGTGTTGCACGAGGCGCAGCTCGCGTTTCCTTCGAACTGCGCATGCCCGATCGCCGCCACGCTCGAGCTCGCCGACGCCTCCGGTGCACCGATCCACATGGAGCTCGATTTCCGCCAGGCCGGCGCCGAAACCTGGGACATCGACGTCGAAACGGACGGCGGCGAGCTGCGGCTCTCGAAGGGCGCGAGCGTGCTGCACATCGACGGCCGGCCGATCGAGGTGCCGCGGGCGACCGAATACTCCCGCCTGTACGCGCATTTCGCCGCGCTGGTGCGCGCGCGCCGGTCGGATGCCGACATCACGCCGCTGGCGCTCGTGGCCGACGCCTTTCTCGCCGGCCGGCGCATCGAAGTCGAGGCCTTCCATGACTGAGCGCGCTCGTCGCGCGGGCCTGGCCGCGGCGGCGCTGCTCCTGGCGTTCGCGGTTGCCGCCACGGCGGCGGCAGCCATGCCGCAGGGCGCGGAAGCGCGCCGCCTCAGCTTCAATGCGGATTGGCGGTTCCACCTCGGCGACGTCGCGGATGCGCAGCAACCCGCGTTCCCCGATGCGGCCTGGGCGCGCGTGCGCCTGCCGCACGATTGGGCCATCGACGGCCCCTTCGATCCCGGTCTCAACCCGCAGACCGGCGCGCTGCCGGTCGCCGGCGTCGGCTGGTACCGCAAGACCTTCACGCTGCCGGCGCACGCAAAGGGCCACGTGGTCACCGTCGAGTTCGACGGCGCGATGGCGAATGCGCGCGTCTGGCTCAATGGCATCGAGCTCGGCGGCCGCCCCTACGGTTACATCGGCTTCAACGTGGACCTGGGCGCGGCACTGCGCTGGAACGGGCAGCCGAACGTGCTGGCCGTGAGGCTCGCGCCCGAAGCGAACGCCTCGCGCTGGTATCCGGGCGCGGGCATCTACCGCAACGTCTGGCTCGATGTGACCGATCCGGTGCACGTGGCGCGCTGGGGCACCTACGTGACCACGCCCGAGGCCACCGCCGCGCACGCACTGGTGTCGGCGAAGACGGAGTTGCGCAACCAGCACGACACCGCCGTCGACGTGTCGGTGCGCACGCAGGTGCTCGATGCGAATGGCCGCATCGTGGCAACGGGTTCGGTGCCCGCGTCGATCTCCGCCAACGGCACGCATGTGTTCACCGCGATGCTGGCCCTCGATCGTCCCGAACTGTGGGATATCGACCGGCCCTATCTGTACTCGCTGGTCACCGAAGTGCGCGCTGGCGGCACGATGGTGGACCGCTACGTCACGCCGTTCGGCATCCGCAGCATCGCCTTCGACCGGCAGCAGGGCTTCCTGCTCAATGGCCGACGCGTGCGGCTGCACGGTGTCTGCCTGCACCACGACCTGGGGGCGCTCGGCGCGGCGGTCAACCGGCGCGCCACCGAACGCGAGCTGCAGATCCTGAAGGCCGCGGGCGTGAACGCGATCCGCACCAGCCACAATCCACCCTCGCCCGAACTGCTCGAGTACGCCGACCGGCTCGGTTTCCTCGTGATGGACGAAGCCTTCGACATGTGGCGCATCCCGAAGGTCGAGAATGGCTACAGCAAGTACTACGACGAGTGGTCGGAACGCGATGTGCGCGACATGGTGCGGCGCGACCGCAACCATCCGAGCATCATCCTGTGGAGCATCGGCAACGAGGTTCCGGAACAGGGCAGCCCCGACGGCTGGAAGGAGGCGCGGCGCCTGAGCGGATTCTTCCACGCCGAGGATCCGACCCGCCCGACGACCGCCGCATTCAACAATCCCGACGACGCGATCCGCAACGGGCTCGCCGGGGAGGTGGACATTCCCGGCTTCAACTATGCGCCGACACGCTACCAGGCCATCCTCGACGCGCACCCGGACTGGATCATCTTCGGCTCGGAGACGGCATCCTGCGTCAGTTCGCGCGGCGTGTATCACCTGCCCCTCGAGAAGTACGAGCGGCATCCCTCGCTGCAGCTCAGCAGCTACGACATCATCGCGCCGCCGTGGGCCTATTGCCCGGACGTGGAATTCGACGCGCAGCAGCGGGTTCCGCGCGTGCTGGGCGAGTTCGTCTGGACGGGCTTCGACTACATCGGCGAACCGACGCCGTACTTCGACCGGCCGGACGCGGGCGCCGACTGGCCCGCGCGCAGCAGCTACTTCGGCATGGTCGACCTCGCCGGGTTTCCGAAGGATCGCTATTACCTCTACCAGAGCCTCTGGCTCGACACGCCGATGGTGCACGTGCTGCCGCACTGGAACTGGGCCGGGCATGAAGGTCAACCGATCCCGGTGATGGCCTACTCCAATGCCGATGAAGTGGAGCTGTTCCTGAACGGCCGCTCGCTCGGCGTGCAGAAGACGCGCACCACGCCCGTGACCTTGCCGGTCGGGCGCGATGTCAGCGCGACGCTGCGCTTCGCCAGCACCTATCGACTGCTCTGGCAGGTGCCATACGAACCGGGCGTGCTGCGCGCCGTGGCGCGCAGCCATGGCCGGGAGGTCGCGCGCGATGAGGTGTACACGGCCGGGGCGCCGGCGCGCGTGCGCCTGCTCGCCGACCGCACGGTCATCCGCGCCGACGGCGATGACCTGAGCTACATCACCGCGCGCATCGAGGATGCCGACGGCCACCTCGTGCCGGCCGCGGATTCATTGCTCCATTTCAAGGTTTCCGGCGCGGGCTGCATCGAAGCCGTCGACAACGGCAACGCCGCCACGGTGGAGCCGTTCCGCGCCGATCACCGCCACGCCTTCAACGGCCTGGCGCTGCTGATCGTGCGCTCGCGCGCCGGGGCCGCCGGCCGCATCGAGGTCAGGGCCGACAGCGACTCGTTGCAGGGCGCAGCGATCGGGCTCAGCGCGCGAACAGTCGCGCCGGATCCCTGAACGCCTTGAATTCGAGCGCGTTGCCGGAAGCGTCGCGGAAGAACATCGTCGCCTGTTCGCCGACCTGGCCGGCAAAGCGGATGCCGGGTTCGATGACGAAGGACACGCCGGCGCCGCGCAAGCGCGTAGCCAGCTCCTGCCATGCGCCCCATTCGAGCACGATGCCGAAATGCGGCACCGGCACCGCGTGGCCATCGACCGGATTGTGGTGCACCGCCGGCCGCGCGGACGGATCGAGGTGCGCGACGAGCTGGTGGCCGAAGAAATCGAAATCGACCCAGTCGGCCGAGCTGCGCCCCTCGGCACATCCCAGCAACCCGCCGTAGAAGCGGCGCGCCGCACCGAGGTCGTGCACCGGAATCGCGAGGTGGAACGGTTGCATCAGTCCTTGGCTCCCTGCGCCAGCTCGAAGGCGCGCACTTCGCGCCATAGTCCCGAACCATTCTCCATCAGCGACAGCCGGCTGCAGGCACAGTCTATCGGACCGTGCCGCGCGAGGAGCGACTTCAGTTCGGCGTCGACGCCATGATCGTCACCGGCGAGGTGGCGCGCCACCGACAGATGCGGCACGTAGCTTGCGTGCTGCACGGCATCCGGCGCGGGAAAAGCTTCCTGGAACCGCAGGTGCAGGTCCGCGAAGCGCGACGCGGGCTTGGGCGCGAGGTAGATCGTCGACGGAAAGCGCGCCACGTGCGTCAGCTTGAAGCGGAACGCGACGACCCCGGCCGCGACCTGCGCCACGCGACGCAACGCGACCTCGTCGAGCCGTTCGGGCACGAGCAGCGGATACAGGATGGTGATGTGCGCACCCAGGCCGCGGCGCGCCGCCGGGTCGAAGCGCTCCCGCCAATGCGCCACATGCGGCTCCGCTTCGGGAACGAGTGCAAACAGCGCCGATACCGCCACGCCGCTTATTACGCATTGATATGTCATCCGATGCAACCGGCATTGCATTGCGCGGTGAACGTCCCAATATTGATCGCCTGCCGTTCCCCCATCGCAAGGAGCCCGAGATGAGCCACCCCGACATCGTCCACACCAGCACCGCCGCCTTCGACCAGGATGTCCTGAAGTCCGACAAGCCGGTGCTGGTCGATTTCTGGGCGGAATGGTGTGGCCCCTGCCGGCAGATCGGCCCGATCGTCGATGAGATCGCGCAGGAGCGGCGCGACACGCTGCGCGTGGTCAAGCTCAATGTCGATGAATCGCCGGGCCTCGCGCAGAAGTTCGGGGTGCGCGGCATTCCGACGCTGCTGTTGTTCAAGCACGGCGCCGTCGTGGCGCAGAAAGTCGGCGCGCTGCGCAAGCCCGAACTGGCCGACTTCATCGACCGCAGCGTCTAGCCGCCCGGACCCGCGTCGCCATCACGCCGGATCCTGGCCGATCTGCCGCAAACGCAGTTCCTCGAGGTCCAGTTCGCGCTCCAGGCGCCGCCGCGCCTCGTCGCTCAGCGCACCGCTGTCGCGCAGCTCGTGCATGCGCTCGCGCTCGGCGGCGATGAGCTCGAGTTCCAGCGCGGCGCCGTCGTGCAGCGCCCGATCCTCGCCCGCTGATTCATGGTGGCGCCGCAGCCGGCGCAACCGATCATCGTGCCGCACCTGCAACGGCGCGGCCAGGTCGCGGTCGATGTCCCGGCGCTCCAGCAGCGTCCTGAGTCGCCCGAGCGTGGCCTGCACCGCTTCGATGCGTGCCGCCACTTCGCGCTTCCACTCGGCGCGCTGCTCCTGTCGGCCGCGCTCCACGAGGCCGAGCGCGCGGAACACGCCGGGCAGCATCGCGCCCTGCCCCAGGAGCGTCGCGAGGATCACGCAGAAGGTGATGAACAGGATCGTGTCACGGCCGGGGAAGGGCCGCCCGTCGGCCAGCGTCAGCGGAATGGACAGCGCGGCGGCGAGCGACACCACGCCGCGGATGCCCGTGAACGCGATCGCGAAGGTGCCGCGCCAGGTCGGCGGCGCGGCGCGCGGCAGGTACCGTGCGAGCCACGCCGCCGGATAGACCCACACGAAGCGGATCACGATGACCAGCAGCGTGACCAGCGCGCCGTGCAGCAGCAGCTCGGCGCTGCCCGCATCGCCCTGGCTCATGAAGATCGTGCGCGCCTGCAATCCGGTCAACAGGAACAACACGCCCTCGATCAGGTACACGACCATGCGCCAGATGAAGAATCCCTGCAGGCGCGTGCCAGCCGAGATCAACCGCGAACCGTGCCGGCTGACATACAACCCGGCCGACACCGCGGCGAGCACGCCCGAGCCGCCCAGCAGCTCGGGCGGCCAGAAGGCGAGGAACGGCGTCAGCAATGCCAGCGTGATTTCGACGTCCGGATCGTCGGCCCATCGGCGCAGTCGCAGCATCAGCCATCCGACCGCAACACCGAACGCGACCTCGCCGATGAGGATCGCGGCAAAGCTGCCGATTGCCGCCGGCATGCTGAACGTGCCGGTCGCGACCGCGACCACGGCGAATCGGAACAGGATCAGCGCGGTCGCATCGTTGACCAGCCCCTCGCCCTCGAGGATCGTCAGGATGCGCTTCGGCACCTGCAGCCGCCGCGCGATCGCCATCGGCGCCACGACATCCGGCGGCGACACGACGGCGCCCAGCACGAACCCCACCGGCCACGACATGCCGAGCACCGCATGGGCCACCGCGGCCACTGCCGCTGTCGTGAAGATCACGCAACCGATCGCCTGCACCGAGATCGCGCCGATGTCCATGCAGAAGCCGCGCCAGCTCATGCTCACGCCGGCCGCGTACAGGAGCGGCGGCAGGAACAGCAGCATGACGAGCCTGGGTTCGAGCACGACGCGGGGCAGGCCGGGAATGAACGCCAGGGCCAGGCCCACCACGACCAGCAGGATCGAATGCGGGATGCGCAGGCGGCGCGCGCCCACTGCGCAGGCCGCGGTGATGGCGATCAGCCCGAAACAGAGCAGGACGTTCGCGACCATCATTCAGCGCCACGGCACATGGCGCGAATTGTACGGGGGCCGCGCGCGGTCGTCCCGGTGAAGTGCCGGCGCGAACTCCTGCCCGGCTCAGCGTACCGTGTAGCCGCGCCCTTCGAGGCAGGCCGCTTCGGCGCGCTGGTAGTCGGCGCGTTTGCTGCCGGCGTCGGCCGCCGCCACGCCGCCGAGCGGCTGCGTTGGATCGAATCCCGACTGCTTCACGGCCCAGGCATGGCACTCGTAGCGGTCGCTGGCCTGCAGGTCGGCGTTCTGCCCGCGGTTGGGGTAGACGTAGACGTCTGTATTCGCCGTGGCCGCCGCGGCAGGCGGCGCGGACTGCGCCGCTTCGGGCGGCGGTGCGGTCACGACGTATTGCTGCAATTCAGGACGCCAGACGTAATACGTGTCGTCGGCGTAGTAGTAGCGCACGCCACCGAACCACAGCGTGGTGCAGTACGGAGGCAGCACGCTGATGCCGATGCCGATCGGCGGCGCCACCACGACGAAGCGGCGGCCCCACGGCCGATACCAGGCGCCTTCGTGGAAGAAATACGGCGCACCGCGGTAGTACACGCGCGTGCCACCCCAGGGAACGGCGTGGAAGGTCGCGCCACGCGCGGGGTAATAGCGGTTGTGCTGATAGCGGTTGTCCAGCGCATAGCCGGCGCGCGGTGCATCGTGGGGCGCTGCGCGCACGATGGCGGGCAGCGCGCCGAGCGCGCATGCGACCACCAAGGCAATACCCAAGATCCTGGCGTTCATCGACAGTGCTCCTTACGCATCACCGAACCGTGTACGAGCGCCCTTCCAGGCAGGCGCTGAGGGCGCGCCGGTAGTCCGCTGCGCGATGTTCGAACTCGCGCATGCGACGATCATCGGCCGCGTCGATGCGCTGTTGCATGGCATCGGCCTCGTCGGCCCGTGCCTGGTCGGCGGAATTGCCGATCAGCGCGCCGGCCACCGCGCCGATGAGCGCCCCGCCGCCGGCATCGCGAGGCCGCGACACCGCCGATCCGATGATCGCGCCCGTGGCGGCGCCGGCCAGCGTGCCGGAGCCCGGCGGCGCAGCCGGCACGACCCGCACCTCGCCGCGCGGCACCGCCTGCGGCACGCTCGGATCAAAGCCGCTCTGGCGCACGGCCCACGTGTGGCATTCATACCGGTCGCGGTCGAGCTGCGCCTCGCTCTGCCCCGCGGCAGGCGTGACGAATACCCGCGTATCGGGCATCGGCGCCGCCATCATCGGCGCCGGCCGCGCGCGAACCACCCGCGGTTCGGTGGCGCAACCGGCGAGCGATGCCAGCCCGCCAGCCAGGATCACCAGGGACGCAAATTGCATCGAGTCACACCCGTTCATCGTCAGCTCCTGCGGCTACAACGGCCCCATGCGCAGCGCGTTGACAGCGGGTGCAGACGGTCAGTTCCCAGGGGGTTCCGGGTGATGCAGGCGTTGCGACATATGCTGCTGCATCGCGGCGAGGAGCTTGGGCAGCTGCGCCTGCTGCGCCGGTGTCAGGACCCCGTAGATCTGCTGCTCGACATCGCTGCGATGCTGGATGCGCTCGGCCGCGCGCTTCTGCGCCGACTGGACGGCTGCCGCGTGCCCCGGGTCGCCCGGATTGCCGAGCGCCGGCAGATCGGCGATTTCGCCCTGCCGTTCCGATTGCATGCGCGCGTGCTCGTCCTTCATGATGCCGTGGATCTGTTCCTTCTGCGCCGGCGTCAGGCCAAGCTGCCCGAGCACGCCCATGAGCCCCGGCTCGCCCATCGGGCCCGGGCCGCGCATGTCGTGGTGATGCCAGTGCATCGGCGCGCCCGGCGCCGCGCCATCCGGCGGAGCGCCGTCCGGCGCGTTGCCATCGCCCGGCAGCGCGCCTGCGAAGGCAAGGATCGGGAACACCGCGAGTGCGGCGCTGATGATGCGTGAGGATCGCGACATATGTGGAAACCTCCGTTGTCCGAAACGACCTGCCCGGGCGCGGTTCGCGCGCAGGCCAATGGATGACCGGCGGAAGCCGCCAAAGTTCTTCGCTGAACGAACGGCCGCCGCGGCGGTCACATTACAATTGCAGCAAAAGGGGGATCGCCATGAAGTTCGCCTGCGCCCTGGTCCTGTCGCTGGCCCTGCCAGCATCGCTTCCGGCACTGGCACGCGACGCCGTGCCCGCGTCGATCCGCGAGGCCGTGTCGGACAAATCCCGGCCCGCGGCGGACACGCAGCGTGACGCGCAGCGCAAGCCCGCCGAGACGATGGCCTTCGCGGGCGTCCGGCCGCGCAGCACCGTCATCGAGCTGATGCCCGGTGGCGGCTATTTCACCCGCCTGCTGAGCAAGGCCGTGGGACCGAAGGGCCACGTCTATGCGCTGGTGCCCGCACCGCGCCCGGACACGCCGCCCGATGCCCCCGACCGCACGCTGCCGATCAAGGTCATCACCTCGGAATACGGCTACGCGAACATCGAACTGCTCGTGCAGCCGATCAAGGCGCTGGAGCTGCCGGCCGGAGCCGACCTGGTGTGGACCTCGGACAACTACCACGACGTCAAGAACGTGCCGGGCATCGACATGCTGGCCTTCAACAAATCCATCTACGCGGCGCTCAAGCCCGGCGGCACGTACCTGGTCATCGACCACGACGCGGCGGCCGATGCGCCGCCGGACGTGACCAGTACGCTGCATCGCATTCCGGCCGAGACCGTCGTGCAGGAAGTGCTCGCGGCCGGCTTCGTGCTCGACTCACGCAGCGACATCCTGCACAACACGACCGACACGCATGCGCTCAAGGTCTTCGATGCGGCGATTCGCGGCAAGACCGACCAGTTCATCCTGAAATTCAGGAAGCCCCGCTCCTAGGAACCCCCGGCCGACGCGCGTTCAACCCGCCAACGCCCAGGCCCAGGCGACGGCGAGCGAGCCGAGTGCGGCCGCGCCCGCCAGCCACTGCGGCACGCGCTGCAGTGCCCGCTCGACGGCGCCGCGACCGGCGGTGGCGCCAAGCACTGCGCCGACGGCGAAGCCAAGCGCATGCGCGAGAACATCGGTGCGTTCGCCGGCCGTGCCGAGCCAGCCGAGCAGCGCGACGCCCGCGATCAGCGGCGCCCAGCGCCGCGCCCAGCTCAGGCGCAGCGGCAGGCGCGTGCGCCAGGAGTGCGCCGCCATCAGCCCCAGCGCCGTGAATACGGCGGTCGAGGCGCCGACGGCCCGGTGCGACGGGGGCGCCACGGTCCCCTCGATCAGGTTTGCCAGCGCCGCTCCGGTCACGATCAACAACCAGGCCACGCCGCTGCCGAGCTGTCGGCCCGCGAGGTATCCGAACCAGATGCCGCCGCCGAGGTTGGCCACGAGGTGATCGGCGTCGACGTGCAGCGTCAGCGCCGTCCACGCGCGCCACCACTGGCCGCCCTGCACGCGCGCCGCGTCCAGCGCGCCAAGGTCGAAGGCCTGCGGCGGCCACAGTCCGCTCGAGATCGCCCCGCCAACCCCGACCAGCACCAGCGCGTAGCCGATCACACCCACCCACGCGTAGGGATGCAGCCGCGGCGCCGTGCCCAGGCGCGGCGGCGGCCGGTTTTCGGCCTCGTACTGCCCCAGGTGCGCGATCGCCCACGGCGCGTCCGCCACGCCGACGCACAACAGGAATTCCACGCCGTCATGGCGGATCTCGCTCGGGATGTTCACGGCGGTGAGCATGAGCGCGCGCTCGTCGCAGGCCGGCCGGCGGTACGATCGGTAGACGACCTGCAGCTCGCCAGCCACCGGCAATGCCGCGGATGCGGGCCGGCTATTTGCCGGCGCGCGCCTTGGCCAGCTGCTGCACGGCCTTCAGCGCGATCTGCACGTTGTCGGCCGGCGACACACCGCCGATCGTCGTGTACACGCGATGGTCGGGCGTGACGATGAACGTGGTGCGCTCGGCGAAGCCGTGGTTCACGACGATGCCGCGCGTGTCCTTGAACGGCTCGCCCGCGCTTTCCACCTTCAGCTGGTAGCCCCTGGCGATCAGTCCGTCGGCATCCGAGGCCACGGCGATCTTGCCCGCGCAGTACTTCGGATCGGCGGAAAACGCATTGAGACGGTCGATGCCGTCGAGCGAAACGCCGATGATCGAGGCGCCGGCCGCGTCGAATTCGGCCTTGTGCACCGAGAAGGTGTGGGCCTGGACATTGCAGCCGGAGGTGAAGGCGGACGGATAGAAATACACGACGACCGGGCCCTTCTTCAGCGCATCGGCCAGCACGTAGTTGAAGGCCTTGCCGTCGAGCGAGGCCAGGGCGGAAAATTCCGGCGCCAGTTCGCCGGCCTGGAGCGCGGCCAGCACCGGCATCGCGGCGGCGAGTGACAATCCCAGGCAGCACAAGGTTCGTTTCACGGCGGGCCTCCAGCGTCGGCGTGGTTGGGAAATGCCAGCCGATCTTAGCGCACCGGGCTGCCGCCCGGTCGCTCGCATGGTATGTTGGCGCCCCATGGAAAAGCCCAAACTGACCTACTTCGACGCGCCGGTGAGCCGTGGCGAGGAATGCCGCCTGGCGCTGCACCTCGCCGGCGTCGAATTCGAGGACGAACGCATCGCGCGGGCGGATTGGCCGGCGATGAAAGAGCAGACGCCCTACGGCGCCATGCCCGTGCTCACGTTGCCGGGCAAGCCGCCGCTCGCGCAGACGAACGCCATCCTGGCGCTGGTCGGCAGGCGCTACGGACTGCATCCCGCCGACGACTTCGAGGCCGCGCGGCACGAGGGCATGATGCAGCACGTCGAAGACCTGCGCGCCACGCTGTCGCCGACGCTGCGCATGGGCGCGGCGGAGAAGAAGCTGGCGCGCGAGGCGCTGGTGGCCGACTACTTTCCCGCCTGGGCGCGGCGCGCCGAGAAGAACATCCTCGGCACGCCGTTCTTCGGCGGCAACCGGCTGCAGGTCGTCGACATCAAGCTGTTCATCGCAGTGCGCTGGTTCAACGGTGGCGCGGTCGATCACATCCCGGCGACGATCTTCGACGCGTATCCGAAGCTCACCGGCGTGCACGATGCCGTGCGCGATCATGCCGGGGTGAGAGCCTGGTACGCCAGGCACTGAGCATGCGTGCCCATCGCGCCGGGCGCGGCCGGGCGGCCGCCTCGATGTGCCTCGGCGGCGCGTGGCTCGCCGCCGCGCTGCTGCCGTGCACGGTGGCGGCCGATCCGGCCGGATTGCCGGCGCCCGACTACGCACAAGCGTCCGCGTGGGCCGCCTACCCCGGCCGATCCAGCCATGCCGAGGACGTGCCGCAGGGCGTCGCCCGCGGGAGCGATGCCGGCGTGGACGTGTTCTTCATTCATCCGACGACCTACCTGACGATGGCGATCGGCAACGCGCCCTATGACGCAGGCGGCGAAACCGGCGCGCGCGTCGACACCGGCGTGCTGAAATTCCAGGCCAGCGTGTTCAATGGCTGCTGCCGCATATTCGCGCCGCGCTACCGGCAGGCTTCGCTGCGCGCCATCACCCGCAACAGCGACGCCGGCTACGACGCGGCGGAGCTGGCCTACGGCGATGTCGCGCGGGCCTTCGATGCCTTTCTCGCGGCCAGCGCGGGGCGGCCATTCATCCTGGCGAGCCACAGCCAGGGCTCCATCCATGCGTTGCGCCTGCTGCAGCAGCGCATCATCGGCACGCCGCTCCAGGCCCGCCTGGTCGCCGCGTACATCGTCGGCACGGCATTGCCGGCGCAGATCGAGCAGCTCGGCCTGCCGCTGTGCCGCAGCGCCGCCGCCACCGGCTGCGTGATCACGTGGAACACGGTGCGCAGCGGGCACGATGACCGGCGGCGCAGGAACGACGCAGTGGTCTGGTGGCAGGGCCGCTACCAGCCGATCGGCGGCCGCCCGCTGGTGTGCGTCAATCCGCTGGACTGGCGGGTCGACGGCGATGCCGATGCCGCGGCCAACCTCGGCGCCGTCTACAGCAACGGGCGCGGCGAGCCGATACCGGCGCCGGTCGTCGGCCTGACCGGCGCACGGTGCGAGGATGGGCTGCTGGGCGTGTCCATTCCGGTCGGACAGCGGCGCCACTTCAGCGACCTGCTCAGCCTCGCCGGCATCGATCACGACTTCGACTACAGCTATTTCTACATGAACATCCGCGCCAATGCGCTCGAACGCGCGCGCGCCTACGCGGCCAAGGCCGGCACGCGCCCATGACGTCGCGACCCGCCACCGCCACGGCCGCACGCGCACCCTCGGCGCGGCTGGGCCGGCTGATGGTCGCGGCATGGTGGCTCCTCGCACCGCTGCTTGCGCACGGCGAGGCCGGACGCCACATCCTCTGGGAGGTCAAGGGAGCGCACAACACCGTCTACCTGCTCGGTTCGGTCCACATGCTGAAGGCCGCCGATGGCGCGCTGCCCGCCGAGGTATTGCAGGCGTACCAGCGATCGCAGGCCCTGGTCATGGAACTCGATCTCAGTGATGCGAGCGCCGAATCGCTGGTCGGCTCCGACCTGGCGGCGGTCGTCCTGCCCGCGGACGAAGCCCTGAGCCGGGTGTTGCCCTCCGGCCTCTATGCGTCCTTCGTGTCCCATGCGAAGGCCATCGGGCTCGAGCCTGCCACGACCGAGCGCTTCCAGCCCTGGTTCGCCGCGATGCTGCTCGAGCAGCTCACGTTGATCCACTCGGGCTACGAGGCCGACGCCGGCGTCGACATGCAGCTGACGCACAGCGCCAGCAACGACCACAAGCCGATCATCGCGCTCGAGACCGCGGCGGAACAGATGGGCTACTTCGCGCGGCTGCCGCTCGATGAACAGGCGCAGTTCCTGCGCTCCACGCTCAGGGACCTCGACACGACCGACAGCGATCCCGCGGCCGTGATCCGCGCCTGGCAGCACGGCGACGTGGCCGAGCTCGAGCGCCTGTTCCGGCAGGAATCGGCCGAATCGCCGGAGCTGATGCGCCAGCTCACCACCGAGCGCAACCGCAAGTGGCTGCCGCGCATCACGGCGCTGCTCGACGACGACCACGATGACATAGTCGTCGTCGGCGCCATGCACCTGATCGGTCGCGACGGCCTGGTGGCGCTGCTCAGGCGCCAGGGCTTCAATCCAGTGCAACGCTGACCGGCGCAATGCCGGCAGCGCTGCGCCGTGCATTCAGCGCAGCGACAGCTCCAGCCTGACGGTGCCGTCCTGCAGCTGCACCTTGTCGTTCGCCACCAGGAACACGCGCGCCGGATCGACCTGGCCGTCGTGCAGCAGTGCCTGCTGCAGCGCCTGGGCACGCGCCTGCGCCAGCGATTTCAGCTCGTCGTCGCCGACGGTGATGTGGTCGTGGATCGCCTGCCGCAGGTACCTGATCTGTCCAGCCCGGGCATCCACGGCAGGCGCGCCCGCCGCGGGCGGCGGCACCGGCGGAAACTGCGGCGCGGCGCCGACATCGCGCGCGTACAACTTCGTCAGCGCCTTGAGCTCGGCCGCTGCGTCAGGTGCCTGGCCCGCAATGCCGGCCTGTGCCAGCTCCTGCGTGTAGCGCTGGTCGATGATCGCCGGCCGGTCGGCCGCCGGAGCGACCGCGATGGGCAACTCGACCTGCAGCTGCGGCCGCTCCACCAGCGCCTTCGTCATCGCGGCGATCTTCTGCTGTGCGGCGGCGTCGAGGGTCGCGCTGCCGGCGTTGAAGTCGACGAACTGCATGTCCGGGCCGCCGCCGAACAGCTTGCCGAGCAGCGTGAAGGGCGAGGTCACGATCTTGGTCAGCAGGTTGACGACCACCTTCCAGATCACCGGCCCGAGGCGGAATTGCGGGTCGTCGAGCGTGCCGGTGATCGGGATGTCCAGGTCGATCACGCCGTGCCGATCCTTCAGCAGCGCAACCGCCAGCTTGACCGGGAGCGAGACCGCATCCTTGCTGTCGGTCCTGGCGCCGAACTCGAGCTGGTCGATCGTGACGTGATGGCGTGCGTCGAGCTTGCGGTCATCGATCTTGTACTTTAGCTCGGTGGTCAGCTTGCCCTTGGTGATGTTGTAGCCGGCGAACTTGCCCGAATAGGGATTGAAGGTCGTCAGCTCCATGTTGCGAAACGCCATGTCCAGGTCGAGGTAGTCCTTCGCGCCCAGGAAATTGGCGACGCCGGCGATCGTCACCGGCGAATATTCATCGACCTGCCCCTTCAGGTCGATCTGCGCGCGCGAATCCGGCGCCGACGACAGCCCGAGCACCGTGCCGTTGAGCGCCGCGATGCCGGTGGAGAAATTCGGCTGGATGGACAGGTCGGTGAACTGCGCCTGGCCGTTGGTCACCACGACCTTGCGGATGGTCACCGGCAGCGGCGCGGCCGCAACCGAGGGGCGGGCCTTCCTCGCCGTCGCATCCACTCGCGGAGGGGTTTCGGCCGGCGGGGCGGCACCCGGCGGCCGCAGGGCGCGGGCGATGTTCAGGCTGCGATCGGGTTCGACGATCGCGCGCGCGTAGGGCTTTAGCGCCGTGATCGTGTCGATCGCGATGAGGTCGGGATGATGCTGCACGCGCAGGCCGGAAACAGTCAGCCGATCCCAGTTCACCAGGTCATCGCGCAGCGTGTTGTCGATCGTGTGCAGGTGATCGACGCTGGCGCTGCCCGTGGCCGCCAGCGTGCCGGGTCCGTGCCGGCCGGGCTTCTGCTGCACATGCATCGCGGCGCCGAGCGAGCCATCGAGCACGGTGACTGAAGTCTGCCTCGCCATGAACGGTTGCAGCGAGGCGAGTGGGAACGCCGACAGCGTGACGTTCAGGTCGGCCGCGGCCGGGCTGGCGGTCACCGAACCGGCGATCTTGAGGGCGCCGCTCCCGTTCAGGCGCGCGTCGAGATCGACATGAACGGGATTGCCCTCATCCAGGCTCGCGTTGGTCAGCACCAGGTTGAGTGGCGCCACGCTGAGCGGCACGGTGGGCTGCGCACTCCGGTCCTCGGCCGCGAGCGTGGCGTTGTTCAGCCTGATCTCGCGCACGAGCGCACGCCACGGCGCTGCAGCCACGGGCGCGGCCGGCGCAGCCGGCGCCTTCGCCGGCGCGGCAACCGCACCACCGGCCGCCGGGCCGCCAGCCAGGCGCGCCAGATTGATGCTGCCGTCGGGCTGCAGCCACAGACTGACCTTCGCGTCGTCCAGTTCGACCGCATCGACCGCGATCGTACGCGCGCGCAGATCGAGCGCGGATCCCCGCACCGTCAGCGTCGGCAGCGTGATCCAGTCCGCGCCCGCGGCGTCCGGACGAATGGCCAGGTTCCGCACCGCGACGTTCTCGACCTTGAGGCGCAGCTCCGGCTGGTCCTTCAGTGCAAGATCGTAGTGTCCGTCGAGATCGACGGTGCCCGAGGAGACGACCAGCGACAGCTGGTCCTTGAGGTATTTCCAGATCGTCACCGCCTGCAGGCTGGTGACGCGAAATTCCCCGTCCGAAGCGAGCGGCTGCAGCGCGAGGCTCCCCTGCCACTCGAGCCGCTCGTGGTCGGGCGACTCCCCGGCCAGCTTGAAGCGCCCGCTTTCGGACGCAGTGGAAAAATCGCGCAGCTCGAATTCGATCGGCTTCAGCTCGGCCGTGAACGGCGTCGGCCGGCTGTCGTCCTCGTAGCTGGCGACGCCGTTCGTGACCCGGAGTTGCGACACGACCAGCCGCGGCAGCGGGCCGGGCGGCGCGGCTGGCGCCGGGGCGGGCACCTTCGCGTGCAGCGCGGAGAAATTCAGCACCCCGGCCGGCGAGATCCGCGCATGCGCGTAGGGATCGTCGATCCCGATCTCGCTGAATACCGGCGACCCGTGCAGCAGCGACCGCAGCGCGCCGATCTCCACGTACAGGCGCCTGAACCCCAGCAGCGAACCGGCCTGGGCATCGGGGATCGAGAAATCGTGGATCTCCACGGACAGCAGGAACGGATTGACCTTGACCTCGCCGACGCCCGGCGTCACGCCGAGGTTCTTGTCGAGCTGCTCGATGAGCGTGTGGCGCACGAACGCCGGCGCCCACAGGAAACCAGCCAGCGCGTAGGCGCACGTCAGCGCAGCGACGACGCCCAGTGTCCACCTGCCTCGCTTGCCCAGTACGATCGCCACCCCGTGCTCCTGCGGCGTCATTGTA
>DATKLZ010000138.1:0-15559 GCA_035542135.1 Steroidobacteraceae bacterium
GGCCAGACAGTGGCACATGGGAGCCGCTCAGCGGTTACACTTGTGTCTGAAAGATTGGTATAGCGGGCGCGCAGAGGAGCCGCCGTTAGCGATATTTTTAGCCATTTCCGGGAATAACGCAAGTTCCATGACTGATGAGCATTTAAGCACCCTGAGCTTCGACAGCCTGCCGCTGCACCCCACGCTGATGCAGGGCATCGCCGAGGCCGGCTTCACGCATTGCACGCCGATCCAGGCGCAGACGCTGCCCACCGCGCTGACCGGCCGCGACATCGCGGGCCAGGCGCAGACCGGCACCGGCAAGACCGCGGCCTTCCTCGTGGCGCTGTACCAATCGCTGCTGACGAAGCCGGCGCCGGCCGGCAAGGCAAAGACATCGGTGCGCGCGCTGGTGGTGGCGCCGACGCGCGAACTCGCCGTGCAGATCCACAAGGACGCCGCGGTGCTCGGCCGCCACACGGGGCTGCCGCTGGCCGTCGTGTTCGGCGGCACCGACTACGAGAAGCAGCGCAAGCAGCTCGCCGACGGCGTCGACGTGCTGATCGGCACGCCCGGCCGCGTCATCGACTACCTCAAGCAGGGCGTGTACGACCTGCGCCACGCGCAGGTGATGGTGCTCGACGAGGCCGACCGCATGTTCGACCTCGGCTTCATCGCCGACATCCGCTACATCATGCGCCGGCTGCCCGCGCCCGAGAAGCGCCAGTCGATGCTGTTCTCCGCGACGCTGTCGCAGCGGGTGCTGGAACTCGCCTACGAGCACATGAACAACCCCGAGCTGGTGCGCATCGAGCCGGACAAGGTGACGATCGATCGCGTGCGCCAGGTGATCTACTTCCCGTCGATGGCCGAGAAGATCCCGCTGCTGGTGCACCTGCTGCGCGAGACCGAGGCGCACCGCACGATGGTGTTCGTCAACACCAAGCGCATGGCCGAACGGCTCGAAGGCTCGCTGCGCGCCAACGGATTCGCCGCGCAGGCGATCTCGGGCGACGTGCCGCAACCCAAGCGGCTGCGGTTCCTGCGCCAGTTCCACGAGGGCGAGCTCGCGGTGCTGATCGCGACCGACGTCGCCTCGCGCGGCCTGCACATTCCCGACGTCAGCCACGTGTTCAACTTCGACCTGCCGCAGGATGCCGCCGACTACGTGCACCGCATCGGCCGCACCGCGCGCGCCGGCGCCGCGGGCGACGCGATCAGCTTCGGCTGCGAGGAATACGCGATCTCGCTGCCCGACATCGAGGCCTTCATCGGCCACAAGATCCCGGTCGAGCGCTACGAGCCGGCGGACCTGCCGAAGCTCGAGCCGGCTCCCTACGTGCCGCGCGATCCGGACGCGCCGCGGCGGCGCGGCGGCGGCGGCGGCGGTCCGCGGGGCGGCCCGCGCGGCGGCCCGAGGCGCGGCGGCCCACCGCGACGGCGCTGAGTCCGCATGCGCCACGGCGTCGAATTGAACGCGTTCCCGATCCATCTCGGGCTGGGTGCGCAGGCCGTCAGCGAGCCGCGGTTCACGGGCAGCATGGATTGGTACGCCGCCTACGAGGCGCGCCATGCCAGCGATGGCGCCGAAGGCCGGCTCGTGAGCCTGCACACCTTCGCAGGACCGTGGACCGTATGGGAAATGCACCCGGCGGGGAGCGAGGTCGTGGTGTGCATCGCCGGCACGATGACGCTGCACCAGGAGCATCCGGATGGCACGCGGGCGTCGCTGGCGCTCGCCGGGGGCCAATACGCGATCAACCCGCCGGGCGTGTGGCACACGGCCGACGCCAGCGCGGCGGCCACCGCCTTGTTCATCACCGCCGGAGCGGGCACGCAGCACCGGGCGCGCTGAGCGCGGAGGCGATCAGCGCAACGGCTCCGCGTGCGGCGCGAGCAGGTCCGCCAGCGCGTCCACCGCCGTGAACTCCTCGTGCGCATGCGCCGCGCGCACCGAATCGGGCCGGCGGATCGCGCGGATGTGGCCGATGCCGGCGGCCTGCGCGGCACGCAGCACCGCTGCGCTGTCGTCCACGAACAGGCTGCGCGCGGCATCGAAAGGCTCCACGGCAGCCAGCGAGCGCCAGAAGCGCGCATCCTCCTTCGGCGCGCCCAGCGCGTGTGAACTGAAGCTGGCATGGAAGTGCCCGAGCACGCCGGTGCGCTCGTGCTTGATCGCCAGCGCCTCCGGATGCGCGTTGGTCAGCAGCACCAGCCGCTTGCCGCGCGCGCGCGCCGCGGCGAGGAAATCGCGGGCGCCGGGCAGCCAGCGGATGCGGTGCGCGTCGGCGCGCTTGAGCGCGGCGATGTCGAGTCCGAGCTCGCGGCTCCAGTATTCGGTGCTGTACCAGGGCAGCGTGCCGGCACAGGCATCGAAGCGCGGCTGCAGCACGGCGCGCGCCGCGGCTGCATCGAGGCCGCGGCTCGCACCCCAGGTCTGCGGCACCAGCACCTGCCAGAAGTGATTGTCGAAATCGAGATCGAGCAGCGTGCCGTCGAGGTCGAGCAGCACGTGGTCGATGGAGTTCCAGTGGATTCGGGACAGGGCGGCGCTATTCATCAGCTTCGCTATGATGGCGTCCATGATCGCCGGCCCGCAACCTTTCGAGCGCATCGACCTGCATGCGCACAGCCATTGGTCCGATGGCACGCTCGGCCCCGAGGAGCTGGTCGCGCTCGCGCGTACGCGCGGCGTGCAGCTGCTCGCGCTCACCGACCACGACACGATGGCCGGCTGCGAAGCCGCGGCCACGGCCTGCGCGGCGGCCGGCATCGGGTTCCTGTACGGGAGTGAACTGACCAGCCTGTGGCGCGGCCGGGAAATCCACGTCGTCGGGCTGCGGCTCGATCCGCATTCGGCTTCGCTCGCCGCGCACCTGGCGGGCGTGCGCGCGCAGCGCGCCGAGCGCATCCGCGCGATCGGCCTGAAGCTCGATGCCCGGGGGCTGCCCGGCGCGGACATCGCGGCTGCGGTGCTGGCGCGCCCTGGCACGCCGACCCGCCTGCACGTCGCGCGCGAGCTGGTGCGGCGTGGCCACGCGACGGACGAAGACGATGCGTTCCAGCGCTGGCTCGGCAAGGGGCAGCCGGCCGCGGTCGCGGCGGCCTGGCCGGGCGTGGCCGCGAGCGTCGCGGCCATCAACACAGCGGGCGGCGCGGCCGTGCTGGCGCATCCGCATCGCTACAGGCTCTCGGCCGGCGCGTTGCGCGAGCTGTGCGGCGAATTCCTCGCGGCGGGCGGCCTGGGGCTCGAGGTCAGCCTGCCCGGCATGGGCATCGGCGACGCCAGCCGCGCGGCGGCATTGGCGCGCCGCTACGGGCTGGCCGGCTCCTGCGGCTCTGATTTTCACGTGCCCGGCATCCCGTGGCGCCCGCTGGGGCGCTTCGCTAAGCTACCCGAGGGCATCGTGCCCATCACCGAGCGGCTCGGGCTGGAACCGGCCCCAGGCACGCTCCGGGCGTCACAGGCGCCGGCAGCCGAATGAACGAACCAGGCGACAACGTCGATCGCGAGCTGTTCCGCAACATGCAGAAGCTGCGGGCATTGCGCATCGAGCATCGCGACCTGGACGAAGTGATCTCGCGGCTGTCGCTCGACATCCACATCGATGAACTGCAGCTAAAGCGCCTGAAGAAGCGCAAACTCGCGCTCAAGGACCAGATCCAGATGCTCGAAAGCCAGCTCATTCCCGATCTCAACGCCTGAACGCCGCCTTGCTGCAACCGCTGCTCGAAAATCCGGCCAGTCCGCAGCTCTACGGGCAATTGCTGGCGATCGTCGCCGTCATGGCGCTGTCGGTGTTCGCCGGCCGCGTCGCGCGCGGCATGTGGCAGCGGCAACCGCCGCCGCGCCGGCCGTGGCTCGCGGTACTGATGGATGGCCTGGCGCGGCTCGTGCCTTCAGGGTGCGCGACGGCGCTGCTGCTGGTCGCGCACCTCGCCTACGCCGGCGCGGCGCGCGACACCGGCCTGCTCGACCTGGCGCTGCGGCTGGCCGCGATCATGATCCTGGTGCGCGGCGGCGTGTTCGCGGTCGGCCAGCTGCTCGGTCCGCACTCCTGGCTGCACAACTGGGAAGCGCAGCTGGCCGGCGTCGTCTGGCTGGGCATCGCCTTCCAGCAGGTCGGCTGGCTCGGGGACTTCGAATCGCACCTCGATGCGATCGACCTGTTGCCCGGCAAGGCGCACTTCACGTTGTGGTCGCTCCTCAAGAGCCTGGTCGTGATCACCGGCTTCGTGCTGGCCGGCGGCCTGGTCGCGCGCGCCATCGAGCAGCGCGTGATGCGGCTGTCGAACGTGGCGATGTCGACGCGCGTCGGCATCG
Organism: Steroidobacteraceae bacterium; assembly: GCA_035542135.1. Taxonomy (GTDB): domain Bacteria; phylum Pseudomonadota; class Gammaproteobacteria; order Steroidobacterales; family Steroidobacteraceae; genus FEN-1191. The sequence continues at coordinate 4,304 of DATKLZ010000138.1, forward strand.
CGAAGTTCAGCCATTTCTTCCTCGTGGGCCTTGGCGCGCTGGTGGGCGTCAACGCAGCCGGGGTCGATCTCACCGCCCTCACCCTGATCACGGGCGCGATCGGCATCGGGCTGGGATTCGGACTGCAGGCGATCACCAGCAACTTCGTCAGCGGCTTCGTGCTGCTGCTCGACAAATCCATCAAGCCCGGCGATGTCATCAGCTTCACCGGCCTCACCGGCACCAGCACCGAGAACTTCGGCTGGGTGCAGGAGCTGCGCGGCCGCTGCGTGGTGGTGCGCGACCGCGACGGCGTCGAGACGCTGGTGCCGAACCAGAACCTGATCACCGGCCCGGTCATCAACTGGAGCTACTCCGACCGCAAGGTGCGCCTGAAGCTCCCGGTGCGCGTCAGCTACCGCGACGATCCGGAAGTGGCGCTCGAGCTGCTGGCCCGAGCCGTCGAGGGCAATCCGCGCGTGCTGCAGGATCCGCCGCCCGCGCCGCGCCTGATGGCCTTCAGCGACCACGGCATGGACCTGGAACTGCGCTTCTGGATCGCCGATCCGCAGAACGGCGTCAACAACGTGCGCTCGGACGTCAACCGCCGCATCTGGCGGCTGTTCCGCGACGCGGGCATCACGATCCCGGTGGCGCAGCATGAGGTGCGGCTGCTGGACGCGTCCGCGGCGCCGTGAGCGCACTGCCGGAAATCCCCGAGTCCGAACTCCGCTTCAGCTTCGTGCGCGGGGCCGGCCCCGGCGGCCAGAATGTCAACAAGGTCGCGACCACGGCGCAGCTGCGCTTCGACCTCGCCGCCACGACGCTGCTCGACGCGGCCGGCAAGGCGCGGCTGCGCGCGCTCGCCGGCCACCGCCTGACGGACGAGGGCGAGATCCTGATCATCGCGCGCAACCACCGCACCCAGGAAGGCAACCGGCGCGAGGCGCTCGGGCGGCTGCGGGAACTGATCGGGCGCGCGCTGGTGGTGCCCAAGACGCGGCGCCCCACGCGCCCGACGCGCGCTTCCAATGAGCGGCGCATTGCTGGCAAACTCCACCGCCAGCAAAACAAGCAGCTGCGCCGTGCGGTCCGGCACGAGGACTGACGCGCGGCCGGCTGCGACAACGACCAGCACTTCAGGGGAGAGTCGCATGATTTCCATTGGCGCGCTGTGGCTGCCGATCCTGCTCTCGGCGGTGTTCATCTTCGTGCTCAGCTCGATCATCCACATGTTCCTCGGCTACCACTTCGACGACCTGCGCGCGCCGGCGCAGCAGGATGCGATCCTCGAGGCGCTGCGCGGGCTCAACGTGCAACCCGGCGACTATGTGATGCCCAGGCCCGATTCGATGAAGCAGTTCCGCAGCCCGGAATTCAAGGCAAGAATGGAGCGCGGGCCGATGGTGATGATGACCGTCGTGCCGGGCGGCATGGCGATGGGCAGGAACCTGGCGCAGTGGTTCGCGTACCTGCTGGTGGTCGGCCTGTTCTGTGCCTACATCGCCGGCCGCGAACTGCCGGCCGGCGCGCCCTACCTGAGCGTGTTCCGGCTCGTGGGCTCCAGCGCCTTCCTCGCCTACGCCATGGCGTTGCCGCAGGCGGCGATCTGGTACCACCGCAACTGGCGCATGACGCTGGTGACGATGTTCGACGGACTGCTGTTCGGGCTGCTGACCGGCGGCACCTTCGGCTGGCTCTGGCCGCACTGAGCCGCGCCGCGGCCCGCCTCAGGCGTGCGTGACCTGCAGGATCGAGTGGCGGATCTGCTCTGACAGCACGATCTCGGCATCGCGGGCCACCTCGACCAGCACGCCGTCGAACACCAGCCGGCCCGCCTCGTCGGTGCGCAGCACGTCGCGGCTGCGCAGCAGGTTGATGAAGTTGCCGAACAGCGCGCGGTCGAAGAACTCGGGCGAATTGAAGCCGTACAGCAGGGTCATGCGCTGCGCCATGAGCTGGCAACGCTCCTCGAGCGTCTTCTGCGTGATCTCGCCGCTCCCGGCGCGGATCAGCAGCGCGATCGCCAGGTAGTAGCGCTCGATCGTCTGCACCGTCGACTGGGCGAGGAGCGAGAGCTCCATCGCCGCGTTCGAGGTCGGCGCCGGGCGCCGCCAGCCGCCGTCGCCGGCGGCTTCCAGCAGGCCGCAGCGGCCCAGCGCGGCCAGCACCTCGTCGACGACCGCCGGAATTTCATCCTCGCTCCAGCGCAGGAACAGCTCGCTGGCGATGTACGGATAGATGCGCCCGGCGAAGCGCTGGATGTCCGCGGCGCGCAGCTCGGCGTTGGCGATGAAGCAGCAGGCCATCAGCGAGGGCATCGCCACCAGGTGCAGCACGTTGTTGCGGTAATAGGTCGCCAGCACCGCGTTCTCGGCGCTCATGCGCACGAACTCGCCGGCGCGATGCGTCTCGCGCGTGATCATCTGCAGCTTCAGCCCGTAGTCGATCACCGCCCCGGGCGAGAGACCGGTGATCGTGACGCGCTCGCTGTAGGGCACGGCGCGCAGCACTTCCAGCAGCGTGCCGAGGTGCCGCTCCAGGTCCTCCTGCAGCGTCGCCTGGCGCGGCGTCGCCAGCAGCGCCAGCGCCAGCAGGTTCACCGGCGTCATGCTGGCGGCGGCGTTGATGTGGCGCATCACGGTTCCCGACAGCTCGCCGACCAATGGCGCGATCCAGCGCGGCTTTTCCTGGGAGTTGCCGGCCTGCGTGCGCCATTCCGGCGCGTGCCGGTCCAGCAGGCGCTCGAGGTACACCGGCTCGCCGAGGTTGACGTGCACGCGCCCGAATCTCTCGCGCAGCCGATGCAGGCTGCGCAGGAGCCCCAGCACGGTCTCCTTTTCCTTCGGCCGCCCCGACAGCTCGTTGATGTAGGTGGCGCCTTCCCAGATGCGCTCGTAGCCGAAGTACACGGGCACGAACACCACCGGGCGGCGCGGCTGGCGCAGGAAGCTGCGCACCGTCATCGCCAGCATGCCGGTCATCGGCGCCAGCAGCCGGCCGCTCCGGCTCCGTCCGCCCTCGATGAAGTACTCGATCGAGTGGCCGCGCGCCATGATCGCCGCCAGGTACTGCGTGAACACGACGGTGTACAGCGAATTGCCGCGAAAGCTCCGTCGCATGAAGAAGCCGCCGCCCTTGCGCAGGAACCGGCCGATCACCGGCAGGTTCAGGTTGACGCCCGCGGCCACGTGCGGGATCGCGAAGCCGTGCTGGTAGATCGCGTAGGAGAGCAGCAGGTAGTCCATGTGGCTGCGGTGGCACGGCACGTACACGATCTCGTTGCCGTCGGCGACCTGGCGGAGCGTGTCGACGTGGCGGAACTCGACGCCGTCGTACAGCCGGTTCCACACCCGCGTCAGCAGGTGCGACATCGAACTGACGAAGGTGTGCGAATAGTTGGCGGCGATCTCGTCGATGCAGCGGCGCGCCTCGAGCAGCAGCTCGCGGCGCCGCGCGCCGCGCTTGCGCTCGCCGCCGTTGCGTTCGCGCGCGGCCTGCGCCACCGCCTGGCGCACGGCGCGCGAGCGCAGCACTTCGGCGACGATGGTGCGGCGGTGCGACAGGTCGGGACCGATGCGCGCGGCGCGCGAACGCGCCAGCTGCATGCGCAGCACGCGCGCCACGCGCCGCGCCACCGCGGCGGTGTCGGCCTCGCCGCCCAGCAGGCTGCGGAGCGAGACCGGCTCGCCCAGCTGCACCATGACGTTGCGGCCGTTGACCAGCACGCTGAAGCCGCGGCGCAGGCGGCTGCCGATCGCCCAGTCCTCGGCGAGGAACAGGCGGATCAGCGAACGTTCCTTCTGCGGCGCGCGCCCCCAGTAGATGCCGGCCGGCACCAGCGCGACATCGAGCGCCGGGTCGGCGCGCAGCGCATCGATCAGCACCGCCAGCTCGCGCGGCGCGCGGCGATCGAGGCGCGTGCGCCAGAATCCGACCGGCCGCTCGAGCGCGAAGGAGGCGCGGCCGGCGCTGGCCGGCGCGGGCAGCAGCCGCCGGCGCGGGCGCGGCAGCCGCAGCTTCGCGCACAGCGTGCGCAGCACCGCCAGGTCGACGGCGCTGCGCCGCTCGAGCACGTAGCAGACCGGCACGGCGCTGTCGCGCAGGCGCGCGCCGACGTCCGCGGGCTCGAGCCGCGAGCGCGTCCACAGCGCGACCAGCCTGGCGAGCAATGAATCCATGTCAGGGCCTGTGCACTCCCGGGGCCGCGACGCCGGTCAGCGGTACCCGTAGCGCATGTCGATGGAGACCAGGAAATGCTCGAAGTAGTAATTGATCGTCTGCAGCTGGTCGTACATGCGATGGTCGGTGTCGAGCAGGTGCAGCGTGGCGCGGTACTGGCGCGCGAACTGCACGCTGTGTTCGGGCGGCACCACCGTGTCGCGCCAGCCGTGCACGATGGTGGTCGGGCAGTCGATGAGTCCCTCGCGGAGCGGCGGCAGTCCTTCCATCAGCAGCGCCGGCGCCAGCAGGAACACGCCGCGGGCGTGCAGGAGCGAAGCGGCCGCCACCGTGACGTAGCCGCCGAGGCTCGAGCCGGCGAGCACCAGTTCGCCGGGCAGCTTCTGGCAGTGCTCGACCAGCTTCGTGACGCGGTCGCGCGGGTGGTCGATGCCGCGGTAATCGAGCGAGTCGGCGTGGTACCCCTCGGTGCGCGCGATCTCGGCGAGGCCCGTGAGCTTGCGACTCCACGGTTCGCTGTCGCGGCCGTGCGAGAAGATGACGTAACGTTCCGGCACTACGCGGAGGCCCCGTGCAACGCGGACGCATGGGCGGCGCCGGATTCGGCGGCGAGCTGGCGCAGGATCGCCGTCTCGATCTCCTCCGACACCTTCGCCCCCGAGGTCGCCAGGCGGTTGATCGTCACGCTGCGCACGCTGCTGCCTTCCTGATCGTGCGTGACGAGGCAGGACTGGAACTCGCCACCGCGCCAGGCGGCGAAGCCGAACAGCAGCCGGCAGCGCCCCTGCGCGACATCGGCGGGGGAATTCAGCCGTTCGTCGCAGATGACGAAATGGCGCTCGCTGCTGTCGCGCCCGGCGAAGGCGCCCGCCGCGCCCAGTTCCTCGAGGAACGCGCCGACCTGCTCGCACACGCGGCGCCATTGCGCGCTGCCGCCCCTGCCATGCCGGGTCCAGCGCGTGCCCTCGAGCACGCAGGCCTGCAGCCACAGCGCCAGGCGGCGCGCCGGCAGGTAGCGCCATTCGCCGCGCGCGGCGTTCTCCGGCAGCAGCGTGCGGGCGCTGCGCACCGCTCCCGCGGCCGGGCGCACGGCGTCGAAGCAGTTCACGCCCACCTGCGCCAGGCGCGCGCGCTGCACTTCATCCAGCACGATCTGCGGCCGGCAGGGGGCGCGCAGCACCGGCGTCTCGCCGGCCGCCGCCGCCCACAGCGGACTGATCTCATCGCCGCGCGCGATCAGCCCCGCCGCCGCACCGCAGCCGGCGAACAGTTCATTGCGCCCGCGCAGGCGATCGGGGGCCAGCAGCCGCGGGAAATACAGCAACGCCTGCTCGCTCTGGAAGGCCCAGTGCGAAGCACCCGTCAACGCTGCTGCCACCGAATCCCAGGAGGCCGGCGGATCGACGATCAGCAGCGCCTGCTGCGCGCGACAGACCTGCGTGGCGACATGGAGCGTGGCCATGCCGATGTCCTGGCTGCGCGACAGCGGCGGCACGCACAGCAGCGAGAAGCGCGGGCCGCCGCGCAGCGCGAACAGTCCGGTGCCGCGCGTGGCATCGCCGATCACGTCGTAGTCGGTGAGGTCGGCGCCGTCGGCGCCGTCGTTCGCGGCCGCGACATAGCCGATCACCGCGCCGGGGCGCGATGGCAGCGTGCGCGCCGGCCGCTCCGGCGGCAGCGGGCCGGCCAGGCGCACCAGGCGCGAGCGCTTGAGGAAACGCTCGATCGATCGCTCGCTCCCGGGTGCGATGGATACCTGGCGCATGATCTCCTGCGCCTCGACCAGCTCCGAGCCCGGTTGCTGCAGGCGCTGCACCACCAGGTTGAACTGGTCGGACGCCTCGGGCGCGATGCCGTCGTAGTCGACCGAGGCGCGCAGGTATTCGCGCGTGCCCGGTTGCCGTCCGCGCAACAGCAGCTGCCCGCGGCCGGCCGGCAGCCGCAGGCTGGGCGCACGCGCGCCATTGACGACGCGCACGATCAGCGCCTGGCGGCCGCCGTGCTCGAAGAAATGCTCGACGGCATAGCCGAGCGTCGCGGGCTGCCACAGGCCGCCGAATACGCGCTGGAACTCGGCGAAGCTGTCGACCGGCGTCGGCGTGTTCAGCGGACCCTTGAGCGTGCGCCCGACGAACGCGGTCACCGCGGTCGGCAGCCGCTCGATCGCCGCCGGCGTGGACGCGCGGTCCGGCTCAGCTGCCGGGACTGGCTGGGACTGCATGGTCGGACGCCGCGGCGCCGGCCGCCGGCGCTGTGGTGGGAACGGGTGCCGCCGCCGGTACCGAGGTCAGCGCCGAACCGGCGGCGGCCTGCGGCTCCCGTTCGGTTTGCAGCTGCTGGAAGCTCTGCGCGTCGGAGTCGACTTCGTCGGCGCCATCCCAGGTGGCGCCGGGCGGGATGCGGTTCTGCACCAGCGGCGCGGCGGCGAGCACGCCCTCGACCGTGCCGGCCTTGCCGCTGACCGGCACGGCGAGGCCGCGCGGCGCGTTCGCGACCTGCGTGACCGCCTGCCAGTCGATCTGCGTGCCGGCGGACTTCAGCAGCTTCTCGAGGCGGGGCGACATCGACTTCAGCAGCAGCGATTTCTGCGCCTTGCTCCAGTTGCGCGAGTCGTCCTCGAACACCGTGTAGGCCTGCAGGTAGAGCTGCCCGTCGTGCCAGCCGAACAGGAACGGCTGGTTGACGACGCGCACCGGCGTGCCGAGCGGCACGTCGTTGTAGAACTTCGCGATGTCTTCCGGGTACAGGCGGATGCAGCCGTGGCTCGAACGGAGCCCCACGCCATAGGGCTTGTTCGTGCCGTGGATCAGGTAGCTCGGCCAGCCGAGCGTGAACTTGTACTTGCCGAGCGGATTGTCTGGACCGGGCGGGACAACCGCCGGCACGGGATCGTCGTTGTCAGCGTGTTCCTTGCGCACGCCGGCGCTCGGCCGCCACGTGGGGTTCTCCTCGCGCGCGATGATCTTCGTGACGCCTTCGGGCGTGACCCAACCGACCTTGCCGACGCCGATCGGGTGCGTGTAGACGAGCGCCGGTTCGCCTTTCTTGTGCTTCGGGAAATAATAGATGCGCATCGCCGCGAGGTTGATGACGATGCCCTCGCGCGGCGCATTCGGCAGCACGAACTGCGTCGGCACGACGATCTTGCGGCCGGCGCCCGGGATCCACGGGTCGACGCCCGGATTGGCGCGCACGATCTCCTCGTAGCCGACGTTGAAGCGCCGCGCGATGTCCGGCAGCGTGTCTTCCTTGCCGGCCGTCGTGATCTGCACTTCGCCGTAGACGTCTTCCTTCGGGTCGGCGAGCTCGAACTTGTGCGTGGCCACCGGCAGCGGCAATACCGGCTCCGGGGGAGGCGGTGGGGGCACGACCGGCGGCGGAGGGGGCGGTGCCTTGCTCCACGGGGCGCTGAGCAGCGAGCAGCCCGACAGCGCGAGCGCGCCCAGCAGCAAGCCGGTCTTCAGGCCTGTTTTCAAGGAGTCCATCCGCCCAATTCTAGAGAAGTACGGGCTGATTGGGCAGTTCGTTTCCACCGCCCCCGGCGGCCGGAAAGTGGCGCGCCAGGCGTTGGCCTACGCCGCGCACCGCGAGGCAGCAGGCCGCCGCGGCATCGCCCTGCCGGAATCGCTCGGCCACCTCGGCGCACAGGGCGGTCCATTCGGACGCCGGGATGTGCGCAGCGATCGCCCGATCGGCCACGATTTCCACCGCGCGATCGGCCAGCAGCACGTAGACCAGCACGCCGTTGTTATGCGCCGTGTCCCACACGCCGAGCGTCGCGAACAACTGCAGTGCCCGCTCGCGTGCGCCCAGCTTGCGCCACAACTGCGCGAACGACAGCGAGGTTTCGACGGCCACGCGGATCTCGCCCGAGTGCGTGCGCTCGGCGGCACGCACCTCGGCCTCGATCTGCGCCAGCGCCCGCGCGGGCAGCAGCACCCGCGCCGGCCGCAGCTGCGCCAGCCAGTGCCGGCCCAGGCGTTGCAGCCTGTTCACCATCTTCCCGACGCCCCGCCGCCGCTGAAACCACCGCCCCCGCCGCTGAACCCGCCGCCGCCAAAGCCTCCGCCGAAACCGCCGCCGCCGAGCCCGCCGAAGCCGCCCCCCCAGCCACCGCGGCCGCCGGAACTCCAGCCGGGGCCGCGCAATCCGAACACCAGCGAGAGCAGGAAGGCCACCACGGCGGCGCCGAGCGCGGCCAGCAGCACCTGGCTGAACAGCCAGACGACCAGGCCCAGCAACCCGCCGGTGGCCGCCGCTCCGCCGACCCGCCCGAAGATCGCGCGCAGGATCGACGAGGCCACGAGGAAAGCGAAGAACAGGAACGGCAGCAGGTGGCCGATGTCCTCCCCGACTCCCTTCTTCCAGCTGGCATCCGGCGGCGGCAGCGCTTCGCCGTCGATGACCTTCATGATCTGCGTGACCCCGGCGTTGAGGCCGGCGGCATACTGTCCCTGCCGGAACAGCGGGATCATCGTCTCGTCGATGATGCGGTTCGAGGTCGCGTCGGTGAGCGCTCCCTCGAGGCCGCGCCCCACCTCGATGCGCGTGGCGTGGTCGTCCTTGGCGAGCAGCACCAGCACGCCGTCATCGACCTTGCCGCGCCCGAGCTTCCAGGCATCGACGACGCGGATCGAGTACTGCTCGATGTCTTCCGGCTGCGTCGTCGCGACGACGAGCACGGCGATCTGCGCGCCCTTGCGCGCCTCGAAGCTGGCGAGCTGTTGTTCGAGATCGGCCTGTTCGCCGGCCGTCAGCGTGCCGGTCAGGTCGGTGACGCGCGCCTCCAGCTTCGGCACCGCCTGCAGCGTCTGCGCCGCCAGCGGCGCGGCCGCCGCCACCGCCGCCAGCAGCCACGCGGCCAGCAGTGCGGTGCGCGACACTATTGCCCGGCGGGTTTGGCCGGCGCGGTCGTACCGCTGAAATCGACGGTCGGCGGCTTCGCCACCGCCGCCTCGTTCTCGACGGTGAAATTCGGCTTGGTCTGGTACTTGAAGATCATCGCCGTCAGGTTGCTCGGGAACGAGCGGATCGTGACGTTGTAGTCCTGCACCGCCTGGATGTAGCGGGTGCGTGCGACCGTGATGCGGTTCTCCGTGCCCTCGAGCTGCGCCTGCAGGTCGCGGAAGTTCTGGTCGGATTTCAGCTGCGGGTAGTTCTCGCTCACGGCGATCAGGCTCTTCAGCGCCTGCGACAGCTCGCCCTGCGCCGCCTGGAATTTCTTGAACGCGGCCTCGTCATTGATGAGCTCGGGCGTCGCCTGGATCGTGCCGACCTTGGCGCGCGCCTCGGTGACGCCCAGCAGCACCGTCTGCTCCTGCTGCGCATAGCCCTTCACGGTATTGACGAGGTTCGGCACCAGGTCGGCGCGCCGCTGGTACTGGTTGACGACATCGGACCACGCGGCCTTGACCGACTCGTCCTGGCTCTGGATGCGGTTGTAGCCGCAACCGCCCAGCAGCGCCGCCGCTGCCACGCACAACAACACACGGATCGCTTGCATGCCCGAACCCTCCGGAAAAGTGGCGCTCAAGATACCGCCAATGGACCACCGCCGCTAGGGAGAACCGGTCCCGCTAGCCGAGCGAGCGCAGCGGGCGGCGGGCCAGCAGCGGATCGATGCGCGTCAGCAACCAGTAGGCGGCGCGCGAGCGCCAGCGCTCCCACCATTGCCGCCGCCGGCACCAGGTTTCCAGCGGCACCTCGCGGCTGTGGGCCAGCGCCGCGCCGAACAGCGCCCGCGCCCGCGCGGCGAGTTCCGGCCACTGCAGCCGCAGCAGCAGTTCGTAGTTGATCGACAGGCTCCGCCGGTCGAGATTGCAGGACCCCACGTAGACGGTGTCGTCGACGATGAACAGTTTCGCGTGCAACACCTGCGGCTGGTACTCGTAGAGGTGCGCTCCACCCTCGAGCATGCGGGCATACAGGTGTTCGGCGGCGTAGCGCGCCACCGGCACGTCGCTCCGGCCCGCGAGCAGCAGCTCGACCCGTCCGCCCGCGCCGGTGCAACGCCGCAGCGCGCGGCGCATGCGCGTCGGCGGCAGGAAATACCCGGCCATGCAGCGCACCTCGCGCGCCTGCCGCACATCGAGCCGCAGCACCCGGCTCAGCAGCCCGGCGCGCCAGCCCGGACCGCTGTTCAGCAGCCTGACCGGCCCGGCCGGCACCGGATGCGCGTGCACGGCCCGGCGAAAATCGCGGATCGCCACCGGGTTCATCGGGGCCAACGCGTACATGGCGGCAAAGCTGGCGGCCAGGTCGGCCGCGACCGGTCCCTCGATCTGCAGGGCCACGTCGAACCAGCCGTGGGTCAGGCCGTCACCCATGTATTCCGGGCCGATGTTATGTCCACCGACGATCGCGCGGCGCGCATCGCAGACCAGGAGCTTGCGGTGGTCTCGAAAGGCCAGCCGCAGGCGCCGCGCCGGGCTGAACACCCGCACCTCGCCCCCCGCTGCCACGAGCGCCGCGAAGAAATCGGGCGGCAGGCCCTCGGAGCCGAAGGCGTCATGCAACACCTGCACGCGCACGCCCCGCGCGCGCGCCGCGAGCAGCGCGGCGAGCAGGCCTTGCGCGGGCTCGCCAGGCTTCACCATGTAGCTCTCGAGGCAAACGGATCCGGTGGCCGCGCCGATCAGGGCTGCCATCGCCGCAAAGGCAGCGTCCCCGTCCGGCAGCCAGCGGGCGCGGTGGCCGTCCAGGACGCAGTCGGGTGGGTCGGGTTGATCCATGGCCAGTCAAAGCGTGACCAATAAAAAAAGCCCCGGCAAGCCGGGGCTTCGGAGGAGCGGACTTACAAGAGGGGGGAGTAAAGTCCGCCAGGGGATTGGTTGGCTGGTCAGTCGCGAATTCAGTTCAGTGCAGGAAGGCCCAGTCGATGATCCTGATCTCCTCGGCGTCGAGGTCCATGCTGCCGGCCAGCACCTGCGAGAGCTCGCGCTCTTCGGCGCGCCGGCGCAGCGGGCGTGTCAGCTCCACGATTCCACTCCACTCACCGGCCTGCGCCACGCTAGGCGACTCGGCGATAAAATGGGCGTAATACCTGCTACCCATGGGTCCCGAGCCTACGCCTGGTTTTGGGCCCCAAGCTGTGAG
>DATKLZ010000139.1:0-2172 GCA_035542135.1 Steroidobacteraceae bacterium
GCCAGCACCGCATGGATGCGCGGCCAGCGGTTGGACAGCAGCTCCTTGCCCATCACCTTCTCGAACGAACTGCCGATCACGTCCTCCGGGCGCTGGCCGAGCCAGTCGAAGAACCGCTGGTTCGCGTAGCGGCAGTGCAGCTCGCGATCCCAGTAGATCACCCGGCCGGGCATGTTGTCGGCGATCGTGCGCGTGAACTGCTCGGCGTGCACCAGCTCGGCGTTGGTCTGGCGCAGGCGCAGCTCGGCCTCCTTGATCGGCGTGACGTCCGACTGGATCATGAAGAAGCCGTGCACGCGCCCGTCGCGCCAGTTGGGCACGTAGTGCGACAGGTAGTGCCGCACCTCGCCGCGCGAGTTGGCCAGCGTGCGTTCGGCCTGCAGCGGCTTGCCGGCGAGCACGCCCGCCACCAGCGCGCGGCCCTGTTCGAACGTCTCGGCCGCCACGATGTCGCGCGCATGGCGGCCGACGGTCTCCTCGCGGCTGCGCCCGAGCCAGGCGCAGAAGCCGGCGTTGGCGAACTCGCAGATGCCCTCGCGGCTCCAGTACGCCACCATGCCTGGCAGCGTGTCGGTCAGCCGTTGCAGGAAGTCTTCGCGCTGCGCCAGCTCGGCGGCGCGGCGCTGCAGCTGCGCCTCGAGTTCGGCGTCGCGGGCGGCGCGCGCGGCGTCGCGCCGGGCCGCCGGCTGGCCGAACACCGCGGCCATCAGGCGGCGCCACGGTCCCAGCGGGCGACTGCTCATGCCGACGGTCCGTTGCTGCAGGTCACGAGGGCGATGGTAGCGCCCGTGGAGTCCCATCGATGAGCATTCTTTCGGTTCGCGGCGTGGCGCGTCGGTTCGGCGACACGCTGGCGCTGCAGTCCACCGATCTCCAGGTTGCGGAAAACGACTTCATCGCGATCCTCGGGCCCAGCGGCTGCGGCAAGAGCACGCTGCTGCGCATCGTGGCCGGCCTCGACCACCCCAGTGCGGGCGAGGTGCTGCTCGACGGCCGCCGCATCGCCGGGCCCGGCGCCGACCGCGGCATGGTGTTCCAGAGCTACACGCTGTTCCCGTGGCTCAACGTGCTGGACAACGTCTGTTTCGGCCTGCGCGAGCGGGGCTGGCCGCGCCAGCGTCAGCTGGAGGTCGCGCAGGGCTTCATCGCCAAGGTGGGCCTGCGCGGCTTCGAGCAGCACTATCCGAAGCAGCTGTCCGGCGGCATGCAGCAGCGCACGGCGCTGGCGCGCGCGCTGGCCAACGGCCCGCGCATGCTGCTGATGGACGAGCCGTTCGGCGCCCTCGATCACCAGACCCGCGAGCAGATGCAGGAGCTGCTGCTCGGCATCTGGGAGGCCGAGGCGAAGACCGTGCTCTTTGTCACCCACGACATCGACGAGGCGGTCTTCATGGGCTCGCGCGTCGTCGTGATGAGCGCGCGCCCGGGGCGCATCAAGCTCGACCGCACGGTGCCGCTGCCGCATCCGCGGCACTACTCGGTCAAGACGACGCCGGAGTTCGCCGCGCTGAAGGCCGAGCTGACCGAGGCCGTGCGCGACGAGGTGCGCGCCGCGCTGGCCGCCGAGACCTGACCGGCGACGCTACTGGCAGATCACGACCCGACCATGCACGCTGCAGGTCACCCTCGGGTCGGACGGGCTGCGCCCCACCTGCGGCAGGTGCTCGCCGTTGCTCATCCAGCAGCCCGTGGGGTCGCATCGGGTGATCGTCGGAGGCGGTATCCGCGCCGGCAGCGGGGGCAGCGGCCCGGTCGGCGCCACCGCGGCTGGCGGCGCGGAGGCCACCGGCGGCACGCCGATCGGCGGCCAGGTCGTCGCGCCACGCACGGGCGGCGGCGGTGCGCCGGGCGCGCCGCCGAGACAGGCGTGCGCGGCCGTTGCGCGCAGTGCCCGCCATTGGGCGTCGGTGTCTGCCGGGGGCCGACGGTCCAGCCGCGCCCCGGATGCGGCGGCGGTGGCCGCCATCGCGGTCTCGTGGGCCTGCAAGGCAGCCAGCGCATCGCGGCACGCCGGCGACTCGAGGTCGGCGTCGGACGCGCCGGCCGTCGATGCCAGCAACATCAGCACCATGGCAGGGGCACGCATGTCCGATTGGAGCACCGCGCGTGCGCCAGGGTTCGGGGCTGCCGCGTCCGGCAGTGCGCTCGATCCGTTCCGCGGCCAGTTCCCCG
>DATKLZ010000140.1:0-7283 GCA_035542135.1 Steroidobacteraceae bacterium
GCCGAGGGCGCGCTGTCGACCGCCTTCGTCACCACGTTCAGCAAGACCGCGGCGCGCCGCGACGACGCAGCGGCCTGGGTGCTGGCGAACAAGGTGGCGACGCTGGCGGCCGTCGTGCTGGGCGCGCTGTGCGTGCTCGGCATCGTCTACTCGCCGCAGCTCGTGGCGACGCTCGCACCGGGATTTCCACCCGCGAAGGCGGCGCTGACCGTGACGCTGACGCGAATCATGTTCCCGTTCATCCTGCTGGTGTCGCTGGCCGCGCTGGTGATGGGCATGTTGAACGCGAAGAACGTGTTCGGCATGCCGGCGATGGCCTCGAGCTTCTTCAACATCGGCTCGATCATCGGCGGCGTCGCGCTCGGCTACTGGCTCGACCCGCACTTCGGCCCGCTGGCGCTGGTCGGGCTCGCGATCGGCACGCTGATCGGCGGCGGCCTGCAGCTCGGCGTGCAGCTGCCGGGACTGCGGCGGCTCGGCTACCGCTACCGCCCGGATTTCCAGTGGCGCGACCCGGGCGTGACGGCCGTCCTCGGCCTGATGGGCCCGTCGGTGATCGCCGCCAGCACGACGCAGGTCAACGTGCTGGTCAATTCGATCTTCGCCTCGCACCTGGGCGACGGGCCGATCTTCTGGCTGTCGATCGCCTTCCGGCTGATGCAGCTGCCGCTCGGCCTGTTCGGCGTGGCGCTCGGCACCGTGACGCTGCCGTTGCTCTCGCGCCTCGCGGTGAGCGGCGACCGCAGCGCCTTCCGCGGCGAGCTCTCGCGCGGCATGCGGCTCGGGTTCCTGCTGACGCTTCCGTGCACCGTCGGGCTGATGCTGCTGGCCGAACCGATCGTCTCGGTGCTGTACGAGCACGGCCGGTTCGACGCCCACCAGTCCTTCGAGGCGGCCGGCGCGCTGCGTTTCTACGCCATCGGACTGGCCGGCTACGCCGCGCTCAAGGTGCTCGTCAACGCGTTCTACGCGCTCGACCAGCGGCGCACGCCGATGTACACCAGCTTCTTCGCCGTGGCGCTGAACCTGCTGCTCAACTGGATCTTCACCCGCCACTTCGGCTGGGGGCACCGGGGCCTCGCCTTCTCGACCGGCTGCGTGGCCACGGCCAATTTCCTGCTGCTGTACTGGCTGATGCGCCGGCACCTCGAGCGCCTCGAGACGCGCCGCATGTCGGTGCTGCTGCTCAAAGTGGCCCTCGCCTGCGCCGCGCTCGCGCTGGTCTGCTGGGCCTCGCAGCACTGGCTCCTCGACGGCTGGGCGCAGCTGACGTTCATGCCGCGCCTCGGCCGGCTGCTGCTGACGATCGGCGTGGCGATGCTGGTTTTCCTCGGCTGCGGCGTGGCGCTGCGCATCGAGGAGCTGCAGGAACTGATGCAGGCGGTGCGCCGCCGGGTACACCGTGCGAGTTGAAGTGCAAGCGCCGAATTACACCTATGTGAAACAAAAGTGCCTATATCTGTTCTATTGACCCATTTATGAAACTATACAATCGCAATGGACTGAGCGTATCGAGCGGGCACGGACTATCATGGCGCGGCCAGGGCCAGCGCGGATCGGCATGAGCAGACTGTGGGACAAGGGCGC
Source organism: Steroidobacteraceae bacterium (assembly GCA_035542135.1). Taxonomy (GTDB): domain Bacteria; phylum Pseudomonadota; class Gammaproteobacteria; order Steroidobacterales; family Steroidobacteraceae; genus FEN-1191. The sequence continues at coordinate 1,588 of DATKLZ010000140.1, forward strand.
GCCGCTCGACGAGCGGGTGCTCCGCTACACCGCCGGGGAAGACCACGCGCTCGACGAGCGCCTGGTGGCCTCCGATGTGCGCGCCTCGATCGCGCACGCCGAGATGCTCCAGGCCCAGGGCCTGCTCGCCGCCGAAGACTGCGCCGCAATCTGCGCCGGCCTCCGCGCGCTGGGCGAGGAACACGCTCGCGGCGAGTGGCACATCGGGCTCGAGGACGAGGACGGCCAGACCGCGCTCGAGAAGCGGCTGACCGCCCGCATCGGCGCGGCCGGCGGGCGCGTGCATCTCGGCCGCTCGCGCAACGACCAGGTGCTGGCGGCGCTGCGCCTGTACATGCTCGATGCGCTGGCCGAACTGGCCGCGGCAGCCGAAGCCGTCGCGGCCACGCTCGACCGCCTGGCCACGCGCCAGGGCACGATCGCGCTGCCCGGCTACACGCACATGCAGCAGGCCATGCCGAGCAGCGTGGCGTTGTGGGCCGGCGGCTTCGCCGCGGAACTGCGCGACGATGCCGAAGGCCTGCGCGCGGCCCGGCGCCGCGCGGCGCGCAATCCGCTCGGGTCGGCGGCCGGCTTCGGCACGCCCGGGCTCCCTCTCGATCGCGCCGCGACCACGCGCGCACTGGGGTTCGATGCCACGCAGGAGCCGGTCACCGCCGTGCAGCTCTCGCGCGGCAAGGCCGAGGCGCAGCTGCTGTTCGAAGCCACGCTGCTCATGCAGGATCTCGGCCGCCTGGCGGCCGACCTGCTGCTGTTCTGCACGCAGGAATTCGCGTTCGTCGACCTGCCCGAGGCCTTCACCACCGGCTCGTCGATCATGCCGCAGAAGCGCAACCCGGACGTGTTCGAACTGCTGCGCGGCCGCGGGGCCACGGCGCTCGCCTGCCTGACCGAGGCGCTCGCGCTGTGCGCGAAGCTCCCCTCCGGCTACCACCGCGACCTGCAGCTGCTGAAGGCGCCGCTGTTCCGCGGCATCGACCTGGCGCAGCAGAGCCTCGCCATCATCGCGCCCGCGATCGACGCGCTGCAGTTCAATCCCGCCAACATCCGCATCGATCCGGCCGTGCATGCGGCCGGCGAAGCCTTCGCGCTCGTGGTCAGCGAGGGACTGCCGTTTCGCGAGGCGTACCGGCGCGTCGCGGCGCGCTTCACGCGCAGCGCCAGGAAAGGCCCGGCGCCATGAACGCTGCCGCCGACGGCTCCGCGACGCACCCACCCGACGAGGGCCTGGTGCGCTATGCGCACCTGATCTACGGCCTGCACGCCTGCGCGGTGCTGACCGGCATCCTCACCAGCTCGAGCATCGCCGGGCGGTTCCTGTTCGGCCTGCCCTCGATCGTGGCGGTGATCCTCAACTACGCACGCCGTCATGAAGCGCGCGGCACCTGGCTCGAATCGCATTTCGAGTGGCAGATCCACACTTTCTGGTACGCGCTGCTCTGGATCGTCGTGACGCTCGTGGTCAGCGCGCCGTTCCTGCTGGTCGTGGTCGGCGTGTTCATGGCCATCGCGGGCTTCGGGATCGTGGGACTGTGGGTCGTATACCGCGTCGCGCGCGGCTGGCTGGCCTTGCGCGAACGCCGGCCGATGCCGCGCCATCCGCCGGTGCCGCCGGCGGCGGGCGCTTGAGGGAGCGGGGGCCATGAACGATCGCAGCACCAGCTGGCGGCTTGCGCCCACCGCTGCGGCGGCGGCGTTGTGCGCGTGCGCGCTGTGCGCCTGCGGCCAGAAGGGTGCGCTGTACCTGCCCGACCACAATCCGAAGCAGGCCGTGCCAGCGAGCGCCGCGGTGCCGGCACCGCCCGCGCCGCCTGATGCGAACGCGGCTCCGGCCACGGACGGCACGACGACGCGCAAGGCGCCGCGCGATCCGGACCCGGCTACGGCGCGCTGACGGTCACGGCACGCTGACGACGCGGATACCGGGCCGCCGCAGCAGCCGCTGCGGGCCCTGCTCGCCGCGCAGCGCGAGCAGCCCCGGGAATTCACTGCGCGGGAAAATGGCCGGCAGGTCGTGCCCGGCGTTGCAGGGCGCGGCGACCATCGCGCGCGTATCGCGGCGCCACACGTCCACGAGCCGCTGCAGTTCCGCGCTGGTCACGCCGCTTTGCGAGGCGTGCAGCAGCAGCGCGCCGCTGCAACTGCCGGCCAGCGACTGGATGCCGGCACGCACCGGCGCGGCGGGGCCTTCCTGCCAGTGCCGGTCGACGACGAGCGTGACCGGCAGTCGGCCGAGCGCCGGGGCCAGCAGGGCGGCATGCGCGCCGAGCACGACGCTGACCGCGTGCCCGGCCACCGCCGTCGCCCGGCCCAGCATCAGGGGCAGCAAGGGCACGCCGTTCACGAGCGCCGATTGCCAGGGCGGCGCGTCGGGCGGGCCCGCATCCGCCGCCAGGCCGATGATCTGCAGTTCCGCATTGCCCATGTGCGCGCCCCCGGCCGTGGCCGCGCCTCCATCGACGCTCCACTATACTGCCGCAGCAAAGAGCGCCCAATGCCCCCGAAACCCGACCTGATCCTCGTCGACGGCTCCTCGTACCTGTACCGGGCCTTCCACGCCCTGCCGCCGCTGTCCACCTCGCGCGGCGAGCCGACCGGCGCGGTGCACGGCGTGCTCAACATGCTGAAGAAGCTGCTGCGCGATTACCCGGGCACGCGGCTCGCGGTCGTGTTCGATGCGCCGGGCAAGACCTTCCGCGACGAGCTGTTCGCGCAGTACAAGGCGCACCGGCCACCGATGCCGGATGACCTGCGCGCGCAGATCGACCCGCTGCTCGCCGCGGTGACCGGCATGGGCCTGCCGCTGCTGCGCATCGCCGGGGTCGAGGCCGACGACGTGATCGGCACGCTGGCGACGCGCGCCGCGGCGGCCGGCGAGCAGGTCCTGATCTCGACCGGCGACAAGGACATGGCGCAGCTGGTCAACGAACGCATCACGCTGATCAACACGATGAGCGACACGCTGCTCGATCGCGAGGGCGTCAAGGCGAAGTTCGATGTCTACCCCGAGCAGATCATCGACTACCTCGCGCTCGTCGGCGACAGTTCCGACAACATTCCGGGCGTCGACAAGGTCGGCCCGAAGACCGCGGCCAAATGGCTGAACGCCTACGGCACGCTGGCCGAACTGCAGGCGCATGCTGGCGAGATCCCCGGCAAGGTTGGAGAGAACCTGCGCGCCGGCGGCGAGGTGCTGGCGCTGTCGAAGCAGCTCGCGACGATCCGCTGCGACGTCGACCTGCCGGTCGACGCCGCGACGCTGGAGGCGCGCGCGCCCGATGTCGCCGCGCTGCGCGAACTGTATACGCGCCTCGAGATGCGCTCGTTCCTGCGCGCGCTCGACGGCGGCGAGGGCGCGGCGGCCGGCAGCGCGCCGGGCACGGCGCCGGCCGCGGCCGGCGCACAGGGCGGCGGCGCGGGCGCGGGCAGCGCCGCCGCAGCGCCGGCCGGCGCCGCCGCGCCGCTGGGCGCCGATCCGCTCGAGCGGCACTACGCGCTGATCGACGACTGGACGCAGCTGCTCGCCTGGCGGGAGCGGCTGGCGCGCGCCAGCCTGTTCTCGTTCGACACCGAGACCACCGGGCTCGACTACATGCGCGCCGAGATCGTCGGCGTCTCCTTCTGCGTCGAGCCCGGGCATGGCGCCTACGTGCCGCTGGCGCACAGCTACGCCGGCGCGCCCGAACAGCTCGACCGCCAGCGCGTGCTCGAGGCCCTGCGCGAGCTGCTCGAGGACCCCGCCCACGCCAAGGTCGGCGCGCACATGAAGTTCGACATGCACGTACTCGAGAACCACGGCATCCGCCTACGCGGCCAGCGCTATGACACGATGCTCGAGTCCTACGTGCTCAACAGCACCGCGACGCGGCACGACATGGATTCGATGTCCGAGCACTACCTCGGCATCCGCACGATCCACTTCGAGGACGTGGCCGGCAAGGGCGCGAAGCAGATCAGCTTCGACCAGGTCAGCGTGGAGAAGGCGGCCGAATATTCCGCCGAGGATGCCGACATCACGCTGCGGCTGCACCGGAAGCTGTGGCCGCAGCTCGAGGCGATCCCGGCGCTGGCGAAGCTGTACACCGAGATCGAGCAGCCGCTGGTGCCGGTGCTGCAGCGCATGGAGCGCGGCGGCGTGCTGATCGACCGCGAGATGCTGAAGCGCCAGAGCGGCGAGCTCGCGCAGCGGCTGGTGGAACTCGGCGCCGAGGCGCAGCGCGAGGCCGGGCAGGAGTTCAACGTCGAATCGCCCAAGCAGCTGCAGCAGATCCTGTTCGAGAAGCTGAAGCTCCCGGTGGTGCGCAAGACGCCGACCGGGCAGCCCTCGACCGCCGACGACGTGCTCGAGGAACTGGCCGCCGAACACACGCTGCCCAAGCTGATCCGCGACTACCGCGAGCTGGCGAAGCTCCGCTCGACCTATACCGAAAGGCTGCCGGAGCAGATCGACCCGCACACCGGTCGCGTGCACACCTCGTATCACCAGGCGGTCGCCGCGACCGGGCGGTTGTCCTCGACCGACCCGAACCTGCAGAACATCCCGATCCGCACGCCCGAGGGCCGGCGCATCCGCCAGGCCTTCATCGCCCCGCCCGGGCACGTGCTGATGGCGGCCGACTACTCGCAGATCGAGCTGCGCATCATGGCGCACCTGTCGGGCGATGAAGGACTGCTGCGCGCGTTTGCGGCCGACCAGGACATCCATCGCGCCACCGCCGCCGAGGTGTTCGGCGTCGCGCCCGAGGCGGTCAGCGCCGACCAGCGCCGCTCGGCCAAGGCGATCAACTTCGGCCTGATCTACGGCATGTCGGCCTTCGGGCTCGCCAAGCAGCTCGGCATCGAACGGAGCGCGGCGGCGCAGTACGTCGAGCTCTACTTCGCGCGCTATCCGGGCGTGCGCCGCTACATGGACGACACGCGAGCGCGCGCGAAGCGCGACGGCTACGTCGAGACCGTCTACGGCCGGCGCCTGTACCTGCCGGAGATCAACTCGCGCAACCGCCCCTTGCAGCAGTACGCCGAGCGCAGCGCGATCAACGCGCCGATGCAGGGCACGGCCGCCGACATCATCAAGCGCGCGATGCTCGGCGTCGACGCCTGGTGCCAGCAGCCCGACGTGCCGGCGCGGCTGCTGATGCAGGTGCACGACGAACTCGTGCTCGAGGTGCGCGCGGACTTCCTCGACGCGGCGCGCGCGCGCGTGCGCGGGCTGATGGCCGGCGCGGCCGAGCTGCGCGTGCCGCTGAAGGTCGACGTGGGCCACGGCGCGAACTGGGACGAGGCGCACTGACGGCCAGCGGCGCATGGCCGCGCCGCATGCGCCGCGCCTCGTGGCATGAAACCGTCGCTCCGCGCCGACAGTCGATGGCGCAACTTCACTCCCCGTACACTGTCCACCAGTCTGGAGCGAACCTGCGCTCCGCCACCTCGAGCGAACCCACGATGCACGCACGTACCCTGGCCACCGCCGCCGCCGCCGCCCTCGCCTGCGCCACCGCGCCGGCCTTCAGCGTCGACCACGGTTTCTACGTGGGCGCGTCCCTCGGCCAGACCGAGAGCGGCCTGCGCGACAGCAGCTTCAACTTCAAGGACCGCGACCAGGGCTTCAAGGTGATCGCCGGCATCCGGGCGCTGAGCCTGCTGGCCGTGGAACTGAACTACATCGACTTCGGCAATTCCAACGTCGGCGGCGCGAG
>DATKLZ010000141.1:0-57881 GCA_035542135.1 Steroidobacteraceae bacterium
CTTGTAGAGCGAGTGGCCGATCAGGTGCAGCAGCGCGAGCGTGTAGAGCCCGAGGCCGCATTCCATCACCATGAATCCCATCTGCGCGACGGTCGACCAGGCCAGGCGCACCTTGATGCTCACCCGCGTCAGCGTGACCAGGCCCGCCAGCAGCGCGGTCGTCAGTCCGATGCCGACGAGCAGCCAGCGCGCCGCCGGTACTGCCTGGAGGAGCGGCGCGAAGCGGATCAGCACGAAGCCGCCCAGGTTGACGACGCCGGCGTGCAGCAGCGCGGAGACGGGCGTGGGCGCCTCCATCACCTGGATCAGCCAGCCGTGCACTGGCAACAACGCAGTGCGCAGCACCACGGCCAGTGCAAGGAGGAGCGCGCCGAGCTGCACGGCTGGCGAAGCGGGCGCACCGGGACCGAGATGCCGCCACAACGCCGCAAACGAGCCGGAGCCCGTGCCGATCCAGGCGAGTGCCGCGGCGCCGACCAGCAGCGCGTCGGCCAGCCGGTCGGACAAGCGCTTCTTGTGCGCAGCGAGCAGCGCGAACGGCCGGTCGTCGTAGAAGCACAGCAGGCGTTGCAGCGCGAACCCGACGCCCGCCCACGCAGCGATCAACACGAGCCAGTGGCCGGCGAGCAGCAGCAGGTGCACGGCGGCCAGCACGCCGCCAAGTGCGGCCATGTACCGCTTCTGGTTGCGCTCGCCCTGCAGGTAACGCGACGAGAACGCCCCGATCACCGTGCCGAGCCACTGCACCAGCACCGCGACCCAGGCTCCGGCCAGCGAGGGTTCGAGTGCCGGCGCCAGCAGCGCGCCCGGCGCCGCGGCCCATTGCAGCCCGAGGCCGGCGAGCGTCGCGGCCAACGCGGCGCGGGCGAGCCGGTGGAAACGGCGCCACGCGGCCGCGTCCGCGGTGGCGGGCGACGTCCGCATCGCCGCGAGCATCAGCGCTGCGGGCAGAACGGCTACGGCGGAAGACAGGCACGCGGCGATCGTCATGCGGGACAGCCCTGTTCGAGGTGACGGGCAGTATGCGGGCGGATCGCCGTTCCATAAAATACATTGATATGAACAAAACGATCACTAAAATAGAACGATGAACCTCGAACGCCTGAACTTCCACCACCTCTTCTATTTCTGGCGCGTCGCCAAGACCGGGCACCTGACCCGTGCGGCGGGCCAGCTGCACGTATCGCAGTCGGCGCTGTCGAGCCAGGTGCGCCAGCTCGAGGAGCGGCTGGGCGACGCGCTGTTCGAGCGCGCCGGCCGGCGGCTGCTGCTGACCGACACCGGGCGGATGGTGCTGGCCTACGCGGAGAACATCTTCGGCCTCGGGCAGGAACTGCTGGGCCGCTTGCAGGGCCGCAGCGACGGGCAGCTGCGGCTGCGCGTGGGCAGCGTCGCGACGCTGTCGCGCAACTACCAGGAGAACTGGATCCGGCCGCTGCTGGCGGACCCGACCGTGACGCTCTCGCTCGAATCCGGGCTGCTCGAAGATCTGCTGCGGCGCCTGCTGCAGCACCAGCTTGACGTGGTGCTCGCCAACGACGCGGTGCCGGCCGATCCGGATCGGCCGCTGCACTGCCGTTTCCTCGGCCGGCAGGCGATCTCGCTGGTCGGTCCGGCGGCGGGGTGGCGCGGGCGCGCGCTGCGCCTGCCCAGGGACCTGCATGGCATGGAGGTCGCTCTGCCCGGGCCGCGCCATGCCTTGCGCGTGCAGTTCGATGCGCTGTGCGCCGCGGCCGGCGTCGCGCCGCGGGTGCGCGCCGAGGTGGATGACATGGCGATGCTGCGCCTGGTCGCGCGCGACAGCGGCTGGCTCACGGTGCTGCCAGAGGTGGTGGTGCAGGATGAGCTGCGCAGCGGCGCGCTCGTGACCGTAGGCCGCTCGACGCGCCTGCAGGAGAACTTCTACGCGATCACCACGCTGCATCGCCACCGCATCGAGCGCCTCGAGCAGCTGCTGGTGCGCGCGCCCGCGCTCGCGCTGGCGCCGCATCGCCGGGGCGCGCGGGCTTCGGGCAGGGCGGGCGCGTCGGGCCGCCCGCGGCGTTGAAATCCGCACACGTTTTTCACACCGCGCTGATCTAGTATCACGGCGTCTGCAAAACGGAGCACGCCGTGATCGACGCCGTCTACCTGTTGATGCTCGCGGTGCTGTACCTGCTCACTCACGGGCTGGTGCGGGCACTGTCGCGGCTCGGGCCAAGGCCATGAGCGTCATGTACTGGCTGAGCGGCCTGCTGGCGGTGGCGCTGTTCTGCTACCTGCTGTATGCGCTGGTCAAGGCCGAGAAATTCTGATGAACGCGCAGGCGCAGTTCTACGTGTTGCTGGCGACGCTCCTGGGCCTTGCCATCCTTTGCGTCAAGCCGCTGGGCAGCTACATGGCCGAGGTCATGGAGGGGCGGCCCGGGCTGGCGCGGCGCATTGGCGGCCGCTTCGAGGCCGCGTTGTACCGGCTCTGCGGGGTCGACAGCGGCCGGGAGATGGGATGGGCGCAGTACGCGATCGCGCTGCTGCTCTTCAACGCCTTCGGGGCCGCAATGCTCTACGCACTGCAGCGCCTGCAGGCCTGGCTGCCCTTCAATCCGCAGCACCTGAGCGCGGTGAGCCCGGACTCCTCGTTCAATACCGCGGTCAGCTTCATCACCAACACCAACTGGCAGGGCTACTCGGGCGAATCGACCATGGGATACCTGGTGCAGATGGCCGGCCTCACCGTACAGAACTTCCTGTCGGCGGCGACGGGCATCGTCGTCGCGGTCGCGCTGGTGCGTGGATTCGCGCGCCACAGCGCCAGCGCCATCGGCAACCTCTGGGCGGACCTCACGCGCGCCACGCTGTACATCCTGTTGCCGCTTTCGCTGGTGCTGGCGCTCGTCCTGGCCGGCAACGGGGTCATCCAGAACCTGTCGGCATACAAGGATGTCACGACGGTCGAGGCGCAGACGCAGACGCTGGCGATGGGTCCGGTCGCCTCGCAGGAGGCGATCAAGGAACTGGGCACCAACGGCGGCGGCTTCTTCAACGCCAACTCGGCGCACCCGTACGAGAATCCGACGCCCGTTTCGAACCTGCTGGAGATGCTGGCGATCCTGGTGATCCCGTTCGCGCTCACCTACACCTTCGGCCGCATGGTCGGCGACACGCGGCAGGGCTGGGTGCTGCTCGCCGCGATGCTGGTGCTGCTCGTGCCGCTGATCGTGCTCGCCTACCACAGCGAGCAGCATGGCAATCCGCTGATCGCGAAGCAGGGCATCGACCAGGTCGCCAGCATGACGCAGTCCGGCGGCAACATGGAAGGCAAGGAAACGCGCTTTGGCATCGCGGCCTCGAGCCTGTTCGCCGCGGTGACGACGGCCACCTCGTGCGGCGCGGTCAACACGATGCATGACTCGCTGACGCCGCTCGGCGGCCTCGTGCCGCTGTTCCTGATGCAGCTGGGCGAACTGGCGCCTGGCGGGGTCGGCACCGGCCTGTACACGATGCTGGTGTTCGCGGTGCTGGGCGTGTTCATCGCCGGCCTGATGATCGGCCGGACGCCGGAATACCTCGGCAAGAAGATCGAAGCAACCGAAATGAAGCTGGCCTCGATCTTCATCCTGACCACGCCGTTCATCGTCCTGATCGGCACGGCGGTTGGGGTCATGGCGGCGGCCGGCAAGGCGGGCGTGGCGAACCCCGGCACGCATGGCTTCAGCGAGATCCTCTACGCCTTCACGTCGGCCGCCAACAACAACGGCAGCGCGTTCGCCGGCCTGTCGGCCAACACGGTCTTCTACAACGTCGCGCTCGCCGTGGCCATGTGGCTGGGCCGCTATTGGCCGATCGTCGCCGCGCTGGCGCTGGCGGGCTCGCTGGCGGCCAAGAAGCGCGTGCCCGTCACGGAAGGCACGATGCCGACGAACGGACCGCTGTTCGTCGCGCTGCTCGTCGGTTCGGTGCTGCTGATCGGCGCGCTCACCTACGTGCCGGCGCTGGCGCTGGGTCCGGTCGTTGAACAATTCATGCTCAACCCGACCCATTGAGGGCCCGGCATGTCGCGACAACAACTGACGCTGTTCGATCGGAAGCTCATCGGCCCGGCGCTGGTGCAGTCCTTCCTGAAGCTCGATCCGCGGGTGCAGTGGCGCAATCCGGTGATGTTCGTCGTCTATGTCGGCGCGCTCGTCACGGCGGCGCTCTGCGTGCAGGCGCTCGGCGGCCGCGGCGAAGCACCGGCCGGATTCATCCTTGCCGTGACCGTGTGGCTCGTCTTCACGGTGCTGTTCGCCAATTTCGCCGAGGCGCTGGCCGAGGGAAGGAGCCGGGCGCAGGCGGAAGCCTTGCGCGGCATGCGCCAGACCGTGCTGGCAAGGAAATTCATCGACCCGAAGCGCGGCCGTCCGGACACCACCCCCGTCAAGGCCGAGGACCTGCGCCGCGGCGACGTCGTGCTGGTCGAGGCCGGAGCAGTCATTCCCGCGGACGGCGAAGTCATCGAGGGCGCGGCTTCGGTCGACGAGAGCGCCATCACCGGCGAGTCGGCGCCGGTGATCCGCGAATCCGGCGGTGATTTCTCGTCGGTAACGGGCGGCACGCGCGTGCTGTCCGACTGGATCATCGTGCGCGTCGCCGCTGATCCGGGCGAGACCTTCCTCGATCGCATGATCTCGATGGTCGAGTCGGCCAGCCGGCAGAAGACGCCGAACGAAATCGCGTTGACCATCCTGCTGGTCGCGCTGACGCTGGTGTTCCTCGTCGTCATCGTCACGCTGCTGCCGTTCTCGCTGTTCAGCGTCGAAGCCAGCAAGGCGGGCGCGCCGGTGACGATCACCGCGCTCGTGTCGCTCCTGGTGTGCCTGATCCCGACGACCATCGGCGGGCTGCTGTCGGCCATCGGCGTCGCGGGCATGAGCCGCATGATGCAGGCGAACGTCATCGCGACATCGGGGCGCGCGGTCGAGGCTGCCGGCGACGTCGACGTGCTGCTGCTCGACAAGACCGGCACGATCACGCTGGGCAACCGGCAGGCCACGGCGTTCCTGGCGGCACCGCAGGTCAGCGAACAGGAGCTGGCTGACGCGGCGCAGCTCGCCTCGCTGGCCGACGAGACCCCCGAAGGCCGCAGCGTCGTCGTGCTCGCGAAACAACGCTACGGATTGCGCGAGCGCGACCTCAAGGCGCTGGATGCCACGTTCGTGCCATTCTCCGCGCACACGCGCATGAGCGGCGTGAACCTGGGTGCCCGCCAGGTGCGCAAGGGCGCGCCGGATGCGATCAGCGCGCACGTGGCCGCGCAGGGACAGCCATTTCCACGCGCCGTCACCGAGATGGTCGAGCGCGTGGCCCGCCAGGGCAGCACGCCGCTCGTCGTCGCCGATGGAGCGCGCGTGCTCGGCGTCATCGAGCTCAAGGACATCGTCAAGGGCGGCATCAAGGAGCGCTTTGCCGACCTGCGGCACATGGGCATCAAGACCATCATGATCACCGGCGACAACCGCCTGACGGCGGCGGCGATCGCCGCGGAAGCCGGTGTCGATGACTTCCTCGCCGAGGCCACGCCGGAGGCCAAGCTCAAGCTGATCCGCGAGCACCAGGGCGAGGGGCGGCTCGTGGCCATGACCGGCGATGGCACCAACGACGCGCCGGCGCTGGCCCAGGCCGATGTTGCCGTGGCCATGAACACCGGCACGCAGGCGGCGAAGGAAGCCGGCAACATGGTGGACCTCGATTCGAACCCGACGAAGCTGATCGAAATCGTCGAGACCGGCAAGCAGATGCTGATGACGCGCGGCGCGCTGACCACCTTCAGCATCGCCAACGACATCGCGAAGTATTTCGCGATCATCCCGGCCGCATTCGCCGTGACCTATCCGCAGCTCGGCGCGCTCAACATCATGCGGCTGGCGACGCCGAATTCAGCGATCCTGTCGGCGGTGATCTTCAACGCGCTGATCATCGTGCTGCTCATTCCGCTCGCCATCCGGGGCGTGAAGTACCGCCCGCTCGGCGCGGGGCCGCTGTTGCGGCGGAACCTGCTGATCTACGGACTCGGTGGCATCATCGTCCCGTTTCCCGGCATCAAGCTGATCGACATGGCGCTGTCGGCCGCCGGCTGGACCTGAACGGGTGTTCCCGGAGGAGCTGCGGTCATGAACGCGAACCCCATGCGACCCGCCATCGGCCTGTTGCTGCTGATGACGATACTGTGCGGCCTGGTCTATCCGCTGGCCGTGACCGGCATCGCCGGCCTGCTGTTTCCGGCCCAGGCCGCAGGCAGCCTCGTCTACGCCGGCGGCAAGCCGATCGGCTCGCGCCTGATCGGGCAGAACTTCGCCGCGCCGAAGTACTTCTGGGGGCGACCGTCGGCGACGACGCCGCGACCGTACGACGCAACCGCTTCGACCGGATCCAACCTCGGCCCGCTCAATCCCGCGCTGATCGAGCGGATCAGGGACAGCGCACGGAGCCTCCAACAGGCTGACCCGGGCAACCGCGAGCCGATCCCGGTCGACCTGGTGACGAGCTCCGCCAGCGGGCTGGATCCGGACATCAGCCTGGCCGCAGCCCTGTACCAGGTTCCGCGGGTCGCGCGTGCGCGCGGCCTGCCGGCCGAAGAGGTGCGGCAGCTCGTCCGGGCGCACGGCCGCGGCCGCGCGCTGGGATTCCTTGGCGAGCCGCGCGTCAATGTGCTCGAATTGAACCTGGCGCTGGACGGGCAGCACTGAATCCGGCCAAACCGCGGGCGATAGATGGCTGATACCGAGCGTCGCGATCCTGACGAATTGCTGGCGGCGGTGCAGCGCGAAGCGGCGCGCGCGCGGCGTGGCCGACTGAAGATCTTCTTCGGCGCTTCGGCCGGAGTCGGCAAGACCTACTCGATGCTGGAGGCGGCCCGCGCGGCGCGCGCCGACGGTGTCGACCTCGTCATCGGCTACGTCGAGCCGCATGGCCGTGCCGCCACCGAGGCGTTGCTCGAGGGCCTGGAGCAATTGCCGGCACTGCAGGTGCGCTACCGCGGCATGATGCGGCCGGAATTCGATCTCGACGCCGCGCTCAAGCGGAATCCGTCGGTGCTCATCGTCGATGAGCTGGCGCACTCGAACATCCTCGAGGGGGATCCGCGCCCGCGCCATGCCAAGCGCTGGCAGGACATCGAGGAACTGCTCGAAGCGGGCATCAGCGTGTGGACCACGGTCAACGTGCAGCACCTGGAGAGCCTCAATGACCTGGTCGCCGGCATTACCGGCGTGCGCCAGCAGGAGACGATCCCCGATCGCATCTTCGACGAGGCCGATGAAGTCGAGCTGATCGACCTGCCACCGGACGAGTTGCTGCAGCGCCTGCGCAGCGGCCGGATCTACATGGCCGAACAGGCCGCGACCGCGGTCGACAGGTTCTTTCGCAAGCCGAACCTGATCGCACTGCGCGAGCTGGCCCTGCGGCGCACGGCCGACCGCGTCGATGCGGCGGCGCGCGCCTGGCCGACCGACCGCACCTCGCGCCCGTCGCTGGCGCGCGATCGCTTCCTGATCGCCGTCGCGCCGGACGAACAGGCGGAGCGGCTGGTGCGGCTGGGCAAGCGATTCGCCGCCGCGCTGGATGCGGAGTGGATGGTCGTGTCGGTCGAGACGCCGCGCATGCTGCGGCTGGGCGAGGCCGCGCGCAACCGGCGCATCGAGATCCTGCGCCTGGCCGAGAGCCTCGGCGCGCAGACCGTCACGCTCGACGGGCCCTCGGCCGCGGCGACGCTGATCGAATACGCGCGCACGCGCGGCGTCACGCGCATCGTGGTGGGCGCGCCCGGCCGCCGGGGCTGGTGGCGGCGGTTGCGCCGCTCCACCAGCATGGAGCTGGTGCGGCACGGCGCGGATTTCGACGTGTCGGTGATCGCGCGCCAGGACGCGGTTGCCAGCCCCGCCAGGCAGGACCGCGTCGAACCCCGCGAGGTGCACTGGGGGCGCTACTGGGCCGCGCTGGCGATCTCGGGGCTGTGCACGGCGCTGGCCGCGCTGATGTTCCCGTACTTCGAGTTGACCAATATCGTCATGGTCTACCTGCTCGGCGCCACCGTCGCCGCGCTGCGGCTCGGCCGCGGTCCGGCCAGCATCAGCGCGATCGTCAACGTGGCGGCCTTCGATTTCTTCTTCGTGCGCCCGCGCTTCACGATGGCGGTGTCCGACGCGCAGTACCTGGTGACCTTCGCGGTGATGCTGATCGTCGCGCTGACGATCGCGACGCTGGTGGCGAACGTGCGCGCGCAGACGCGCGTCGCCGGGGCGCGCGAACGCCGCACGGCGCTGCTGTACGCGATGAGCCGCGAGCTCGCGGCCACGCGCACGCTGGAGCGGCTCGCGCGGGTCGCGGCGCGGCACGTGGGCGAGACCTTCGCCAGCGACGTGGCCGTGCTGCTGCCCGATGCCGAGGGCCAGCTGCACGATGCGCTGGGAACGTCGGGCGAGGCCGCGGCATTCGGCGCGGATCTGTCGGTGGCGCGCTGGGTGTACGACCACGGCCGGCCGGCCGGGCTGGGCACCGATACCCTGCCGGCGGCGCCGGCGCAGTACCTGCCGCTGGCCGGCACGGACCGCACGCTCGGCGTGCTGGCGGTCAGGCCGACGCAGCGCCGCCGCATCCTGCTGCCCGAGCAGCAACACCTGCTGGAGACCTTTGCCGCGCAGGTGGCGCTGGCGATCGAACGCGCGCGGCTCGCGGACGAGGCCGAGCGCGCGCGGGTCGCGGCCGAAACCGAGAACCTGCGCAACACGCTGCTCGGCTCGATCTCGCACGACCTGCGCACGCCACTGGCGGTCATCGCCGGCGCCAGCAGCGCGCTCAGCGACGCGGCGATCGAGCTCGATGCGGCGACGCGCGCGCGGCTCGCCGGATCGATCGAGGTCAAGGCGCGCGAGATGTCCGAGTTGATCTCCAATGTGCTCGACCTGATGCGCTTCGAGGCGGGCGAGGTCAAGTTGCGCCGCGACTGGCAGACCGTCGATGACCTCGTCGGCCTGGCGCTCGGGCGGGTGGGCGATGCGCTGCGCAACCACCACGTCAGCGTCGAACTGCCCCCCGACCTGCCGGCGGTCTACGTGGACGCGCCGCTGATCACGCAGGTGCTGTGCAACCTGCTCGAGAACGGCGCGAAGCACACGCCCGCCGGCACGCACCTCACCATCAGCGCCGGATCGATCCCGGAAGGCGTTCGCGTCTGCGTCGATGACGACGGTCCGGGCCTGCCCGGCGGCGATGCCACGCGATTGTTCGACAAGTTCCAGCGTGGCCAGGACGAGGGCAACACCGGCGGCGCCGGTCTCGGCCTGGCCATCTGCCGCGCGATCGTGCGCGCGCACGGCGGCGACGTGACCGCCGAGAACCGACCCTCGGGCGGAGCGCGCTTCGCATTCACCCTCGATGCGACCGGGCCGCCCGGATGACCAGCGCCATGTTCATGATCCTCGTGGTCGAGGACGACGCAGTGCTGGGCGGCGTGCTGGCCACGTTGCTCGAGGCGAGCGGCTATCGGTGCGTGCGCGCGGCGACCGCCGAGCGCGCGATCATCGAGGCCCGCAGCCACCGCCCGGACCTCATGCTGGTGGACCTCGGGCTCCCCGACCGCGACGGCACGCATGTGATCCGCGCGATCCGCGCGTTCTCGCCGGTGCCGATCGTGGTGCTGTCGGCGCGGACCATGGAAGCGGAGAAGATCCGCGCATTGGATGCCGGCGCCGACGACTACGTGACCAAGCCCTTCAGTTCGCCCGAGCTGCTCGCGCGCGTGCGGGCCGCATTGCGCCGCAATGCCCGCAGCGACGAGGCGCTGCCGGTGCTGCAGCTGGGCCGGGTGAGCGTCGACCTGGCAAGGCGCACGGCCGAAGGCCCCGAGGGGCCGCTGCACCTCACGCCGCTCGAGTACCGCGTGCTCGAGTGCCTGGCGCGCAACGTCGGCATGATCGTCACGCAGAAGGACCTGATCACCCAGGCCTGGGGACCCGAGCGCACGGCCGACTCGCGCGGCCTGCGTTCCTACATCAGGATGCTGCGGCAGAAGCTGGAGCCGGATCCGGGGCGGCCGCAGTTCCTGGTTACCGAGGCCGGCGTCGGCTATCGCCTGCGCCTGTAGCGGTTGCGGTACACTTCGTCGATGCGGGTTCTGCTGGTCGAGGATGACGCGGCGCTGCGCGAGGGGCTGGCGGCAGTGTTGCAGCGCGCCGGCCACGAAACCGAACAGTGCCCGGATGGCCGCGCGGCGCTCACGCGCCTGAAATCCGAGGACTTCGATCTCGCCGTGCTCGACTTGGGACTGCCCGGCATGGACGGCCTCGACGTATTGCGCGTGCTGCGGCACCGGCGCCGCACCACGCCCGTGCTGGTCGTCACTGCGCGTGGCGGCCTGCACGAACGCATCTCCGGCCTCGATGCGGGCGCGGATGACTACCTGATCAAGCCGTTCGAGATCCCCGAGTTCGAGGCGCGCGTACGCGCGCTGCTGCGCAGGCTGCCGGGCCTGCGCAACGAGGCACAGCGCATCGGGTCCCTCCAGTTCACCGCCGGCGTGCCGCGGCTGGAATCCGGGGGCACCAGCGTGGTGCTGGCGCGCGGCGAGCTGGTGCTGATGGAACTGCTCGCGGCCAAGCCCGGCCACGTCGTCAGCCGCAAGAGCGTCGGCGCAAGTTTCGAAAGCGTCGGCCTGACCGCATCGAGCGCGGCCATCGAGGTCGCGGCGCATCGGCTGCGGCGCAAGCTCGAACCCTTTGGATTGCGGGTGCGCGCACTGCGCGGCTTTGGCTACATGCTCGAGGAGCCGGCGGGTGGCTGAACGAAGCCTGCGCGCGCACCTGCTGCGGCGGGTGGGCGTCGTCATGGGCGCGGTGTTGCTGCTTGGCGCGGCGGCGTGCTA
Source organism: Steroidobacteraceae bacterium (assembly GCA_035542135.1). Taxonomy (GTDB): domain Bacteria; phylum Pseudomonadota; class Gammaproteobacteria; order Steroidobacterales; family Steroidobacteraceae; genus FEN-1191. The sequence goes on from DATKLZ010000141.1 coordinate 10,876, forward strand.
CGAAACGGCGCTGCATTTCGCCAATCTGGTCTATGACCGCTGGCTGATCGACGACGCCCAGTCGCTGGTGCCCGCACTGCACGCCGAGGATGGACGCGTCGAATTCGCGCTCGGTGGTGCGGGCCTCGAGGTATTCCGGTTCGATTCCATAGACACCGTGTATTTCCGCGTGCGCTCGGCACGGCGGGGCCTGCTGGCCGGCGACGACCAGCTGCCGCCTGAACCGTCCGGCATCGGCGCACGCCCGCAGGTCTACGACGCAAGCGTCGGCGGGCAACCGGTGCGCGTCGCAACGTTGCGGGTCCTGATTGGTCCCGACAGCGTGACGATCACCACGGCGGAGACCCTGCGCAAGCGCGAGACACTGGCACGCGAAATCCTGTGGGCCATGGCGGTGCCGCAGGTGGGGCTGCTGCTCGCGGCGCTGGCGATGACGTGGTGGAGCATCAGCCGCAGCCTGCAGCCGATGACGCACCTGGCCGCCGAGCTGCGCGAGCGTGGCTACAGTTCGCTTGCGTCGGTGGCCGACAAGGGTCTGCCGCAGGAAGCGCGTGTCGTCGTGCAGCGGCTGAATGAACTGCTGCAGCGCGTCGATGCCGTCGTCAGGAGCCAGCAGAGCTTCCTGGCCGACGCCGCACACCAGCTGCGCACGCCGTTGACGGCGTTGCTGCTGCACGCCGACCGGCTGGGCCATGCGCGCGACGCATCCGATTCCGCGGCGGCGCTCGAGGCGTTGCGCTCGGCAGCGCTGCGTGCGTCGCGAGTCGGCAGCCAGTTGCTGGTGCTCGCGCGAACCGAGGCAGTGGTCGACGCGGGCGCGGAGCAGCAACTGATCGATCTGGCTGCGCTGGCTCGTCGCACCGGCGAGGACTGGGTGCCGCTCGCCGTCCAACAGGGCATCGATTTCGGCCTGGATGTGGCCGCCGAATCCGCCCGGGTGCGCGGTGACGAGGGGTTGCTCGCCGAGTTGATCTCGAACCTGCTGGACAATGCGTTCCGCTACGGCCGGCGCGGCGGCAGCGTGACGCTCGGCGTGCGCCAGGCGGGCGAGGGCCTCGAGTTGTACGTCGCCGACGATGGCCCTGGCATCGCTCCGGCGTTGCGCGCACGCGTCTTCGAGCGGTTCTTTCGCGCGCCTGGCACGCCCGGTGACGGCTGTGGGCTAGGCCTCGCGATCGTGCAGGAAATCGCGCGGCGGCATGCGGCAACGCTGGCGGTGATCGGTCCACCCGAACGCACCGGCTCCGAATTCCGCGTGACGTTTCCGCGCGGCTGATCGCGACCTCGCACGCGGCCTGATCGCGTGACGCAATTCCCAGTTCCCGCATCCGGCTCCGTGGTGGCGCAGGCCGGAAAGCCTGTCGAAAGCTTGCTTTCCTAGCATCCTGGCGACGGCATGCAGGTTGGCCCGGAACCGCCAACCGTGCCCGTGCCGTCGCGGGTCTCCGGAGGCATGCATGAATCGACGAAAGCGTACCCCTGCCATGGCCGTGCCGCGCGCGGCTCTGCTGCTCATGACGATGCCCGCGCTGGCGCAGATGCCGCCGGTCCGCGTGGTCGAGGCGGCCGTGGAATCCGGCCTGTTGGGTGTGCACTGGCCCGATGCCGCTCCGGGCACCGTCATCCTTCTCTCTTGCGGCGGCTGCAGCGTGCATGAACTGGCACTGCCGGCGAACGTGGCCTTCACCATCAATGGACGCAACGCCACGCTCGCCGATGTGCGCCAGGCGGCGGGCGTGCACAGCGACGCCACTGTCACGCTGCATTACCTGCCGGGCCCGCGTCGCATCAGCCGGGTCGACGTGACGGTTTTCTAGCGCGGTGCGCCCCAGAGGATTCCCGGAGGAACTGTCCATGCAGTACCCACTGATCCGTCGAATGGCCGTGCTCATTGCCGCCTGCCTCTACGCGCTGGGGGCCGCCACCGCGACAGCCGACGACACCGAGATCTTCTTCAGCACCGGCAACGGCGGCAACGCGAACGTGATGTTCATCCTCGATACCTCGGGCAGCATGAACGACGTCGTTACCAGCCAGTCGCCGTACGACTCGACGATCAGCTACACCGCCGACAAGTGCAGCACGCAGTTCGACGGCAATTACGTCTACTATGGCTCGGGCGGGACCGTGCCCGCCTGTGGCAGCACCGCCACGATCCCGGTTGCCCGCTTCAAATGCGTCGATGCGGCCGCGGCGCTGGCCGCCGGGCCGGGCACCACGAGTGCGGGCTACTACAGCGCCAGTCCGCTGATCCAGTGGGGACCGATCACGATCGTCAGCGGCCGCGGCAGGACGCGCACCAGCACGACGACCGAGGAGTGGCAGGGCAAGCTCGGCCTGGCCAACGGCACCGACGTCGAGTGCAAGAACGACGCAGGCCAGGCGGGGAACGGTTCGACCGGCGGCGCCAACCTCTACCCGACGAAATTCGCGAACGCCACCAGCACCGCGGGCATCTGGGATGTGGCCGCGAATTCGTGGTGGGCCGTCAACGGCAATGCCGGTGGCAGTTACGTCATCTACAGCGCAAACTACCTCAACTACTACTACGACTCGCAGTACGTCTCGACCAACACCAAGGTGGCGGTGCTGCAGCAGGCCATGGCCTCGATGCTCGGCAGCATGTCGAACATCAACGTGGGCCTGATGCGCTATGACGCCCGCGGTGCCGGCGGCATGGTGCTCAATCCGATCGCGCCGATCGCCACCAACGCCGCGCCGATACTGGCCAACGTGAACGCCGATGCGCCTTCCGGCAGCACGCCGATATCGGAATCGCTGTACGAGGCGTATGAATACTTCTCCGGCAAGGCGGTGTACTTCGGCAACAATTCGTATACCACGACGTGCCAGCAATGGACCGTCAGCACCTCGGGGCTGAAGACCTGCGCCTCGTTCACGACATCGCTCCAGCCGAGCGTGGCGAGCTCGCGCAATCCCGCCACCGCGTCCGCGACGAACTACAACAGCCCGGCGGGAAATTCCTGCCAGAAGAACTTCCTCGTGTTCCTGACTGACGGTCTGCCCAACAGCGACTACAAGGCGGATTCGCTGATCCAGAAGCTGCCGGGCTACGGGTCGACTTCCGCATCGTGCTACGCGAGCAGCGCGTCGATGTACAACGCCTTCGGCGTCGCCCAGCCCAGTGGCACCGACGGATCCGGCCTGTGTTCGGCGGCGATCGCCAGCTACATGTTCAAGAACGACATGCGGCCGGACGTGGCCTCGTTGCAGAACGTGACCAGCTACTTCATCGGCTTCGGCAATGACTTCGCCGACAGCAGCGGCGCGCCCACCGCTTCGTTCGATTATCTGCAGGACGTGGCCAGCAAGGGCGGCGGGCAGGCGTTCACGGCCACCAGCCTCACCGACCTCAATTCGGTCTTCAACCAGATCCTGACCAACGTGGTGAAGACCAACACGATGTTCTCGGCGCCGGCCGTGGCGGTGAACGCATTCAATCGCACGCAGACTCTCAACGACCTGTACGTGTCGGTGTTCAGTCCCCAGACCACCTTCCACTGGCCGGGAAACGTCAAGCACTACAAGTTCGTCAACGGTGTCGTCGTCGATGCCAACGGCGCGCCTGCGGTGGACGCGTCGACTGGATTCTTCTCGAGCAATTCACAGAGCTACTGGAGCGCGGCGCCCGATGGCTACGACATAACCAAGGGCGGGGCGGCGAGCAACATCCCCGACCCCGGGTCGCGCAACGTCTATACGTACATCGGCACGAATCCGGTGGGCCAGGGCGCCTCGATCAGGCTGGCCGGTTCCGTGAACACCAGCCTGGCGCCATCCAATCCGCTATTGACGCCGGCGCTCCTGAACATCGGCGCGCCGAGCGATCCGGAACTGGCCGATCTCGTGAACTGGTCACGTGGCATGGATCTGTTCGACGTCAACGCCAACGGCTCGACCACGGACCAGCGCCATGAAATGGGCGATCCGATCCATACTTCGCCGGCGGTGGTCATATACGGCCGCAACCCGGATGGCACGGATCACACGGTTGCATATGCACCGACGAACGACGGGTACCTCCACGCCATCGACGCCAACACCGGGGTCGAACTGTGGAGTTTCGTGCCGCAGGAGATGCTGCGGCACCTGATCGACCTGTACAACAACGACGCCACGCCGACCAAGCACTACGGCATCGACGGACCGGTCGCGGTGCTGAAATACGACGTGAACGGCGATGGCACCATCGACCCGACGGCAGGCGACCGCGTGATCCTGTTCTTCGGCACGGGACGCAATGCCGACGTGGCGATGTACTACGCGGTCGACGTCACCGACCCGGCGAATCCGGCGCTGATGTGGGCCATCGACGGTGCGACGCTGCCCGGGCTCGGGCAGGCCTGGTCGCAACCGACGGTCACGCGCGTGAAGGTGGCCGGCACGACGCAGAACAGCCAGAACCTGGTGCTGGTCATCGGCGGTGGCTACGACCCGACCGAGGACACTTACAACTACATCCCCGTGCCAGCGGGCAGCCCCGAACTCGGCAGCCACGTTTACATGGTCGATGCCTTGTATGGGACCCTGATCTGGTCGGCTGGCAGCGTGCCCGGCACCGCGAACTTCATTCATCCGCGGCTCGACCACGCGATTCCCTCGAATGTCGTGGCCATGGATCTCGACGGTGACGGCTACGCGGACCGCATGTATGTAGGCGACATGGCCGGCCAGGTTTGGCGCTTCGATATCACCAACGGCAACACCGCCAGCACGCTGGTGGCGGGCGGTCCGATCGCCTCGCTCGGCGCGCGCGATGTCACCGGCACGCCGGCGACTGCTGCCCGCCGTTTCTACAACGTTCCTGACGTGTCCATGGAGCAGACTCCGGGCGTTGCGCCGTTCATCAGCGTCGCGATCGGATCGGGCTATCGCGGCCATCCGCTTGACCGCGTGATCCAGGACCGCTTCTACGACATTCGCGATTCCGTCAGCCCATTCGCCAGCCTCCCGCAGTCGAGCTTCAACAACAGCGCGGTCGTGCCCCTGATCCGCGACGCTGAAACCGGGCTGCCCGCGAGCCTGATGGACATCACGACGCTGCAGAATCCGGTGCTGCCCGCCGGGTCCTACGGTTGGCAACTGGACCTCGACCAATACGGCGGCTGGATCGGCGAAAAGGTGCTGTCCGCTTCGTCCACGTTCAACAATTCAGTGATCTTCACCACGTACTCGCCGACCTCCGTGGTCGGCAGCAATCCGTGCGCGGGCGTCGGTTCGGGCACCAATCGCGTTTACCTGGTGAATGTCCTGAACGGCGCGCCGGTGCTCGACCGAAACAAGGACGGCACGATCAACAACGCGGATCGCGCCACCGACCTGGCGCAGGGCGGCATCGCGCCGCAGGTCGCGTTCCTGTTCCTCGCGCCCACCAGCGCGGACGGCAACAATGCTCCCGCGAACCAGTCCGCGAACGTGACATGCCTCACGGGCGTCGAAGTGCTGAACGTATGCAGCAAATTCAAGCAGCGCATCAAGACCTATTGGCGCGAAGGCGGCGCGCAGTGACCGGTGCGCGCGCGGGAGTCTTGAGCTCGGCCGTCTTGTGAAGCGGGTGGCCTGTCGGTATCCGCCGACAGGATCCAGGCTCGGACCACGACGATTGGCGGCAGCCACGCGCTGTCGCCATGCAATAATGGCCTGCAATGCTGCGATCATTGCTCTCATGGGCCGCGCCCAGGGCCAAGTCCGAAGGGCTGGTCGATCGCGCGGTTCGCTACAACCCGTGGATCCGGCGTCGCGTCGCCGACGCCATGGCGCTTGCGGCGACCTGTTCCGATGCGGACGCGTTGCATGCGATGGCTGAGCGCCTGACGGCGGTCAGCTTGCGTGCCGCACTGTCGACCCGCTATGGGCAGGGCAGGGGCAACGTGCTCGCGGACTGGCCGTTGCTCGACAAGGCGACCGTCGTGGATGCGCCCGAGCGCTTCCGCAGCCGCGCGGTGCGTTTCGCGCTGCCGGCCGGCACCGGCGGCACGACCGGCGTGCCGCTCAGGATCTGGCGCTCGCTCGAATGCGTCGTGGCCGAGCAGGCGTTCCTCGATGGATTGCTGGCCCCGCACCGGCTGACGATGCGGCAATCGCGCGTGGCGATCCTGCGCGGTGACCGCGTCAAGGACATGCGGGACCAGGCACCGCCGTTCGGCCGCATCAGCCACGGCGGCAAGCGGCTCACGCTGTCCGCCGCCCATCTCAATCCCGATTCGTTTCCATGGTATGCAGCGGCGCTCGGCGATTTCGCGCCGTCGGTGCTGTGGGTGTATCCGAGCGCGGCGCAGAACCTGTTGCGCCTGTACCGGGAATCAGGCCGGCAACAATCGGTGCCCGTCATGCTCGCATCCTCCGAGATGATGCCGCCGGGCCTGCACCGGGCGCTCGAGGAACAGTTCCGCTGCCGCGTCATCAACTACTACGGGCAGGCCGAGCGCGTGTGCCTGGCCGTGAGCACGGTGCCCGGCGAGTTCCGCTTCATTCCGGAGTACGGGCGGGTGGAGCTGTTGCCGCGGCCAGCGGAACCCGGTGCGGCGCTGCAAGCGGCGGAGATTGTCGCGACCAGCTACTGGAACGCCGCGATGCCGCTGGTGCGATACCGCACCGGTGACTCGCTGATGCTGCCGCAGTACCATGATGCGGAGTGGCTGTCGGAAATCGCGCTGGGCCTGCGGCCGTTCGAAGCGGTACTCGGTCGCGAGGGGGAATACCTGCTGACGCGGGATGGCATGCGCATCATCGGCCTGAACCAGATTCCGCGCGAGGTGCGCCACGTGGCGCAGCTGCAGCTGGTGCAGACGGATTTCGAGCAGCTCGAGGTCCATGTGGCGGCATTGCCCGGGTACGACGCCGACGACGAGCGCGACATCCTGGAGCGGGCGCGCAGCAAGGTACCCGCCGCAATGCACGTCAGCGTGCGCACCGTGCCGCAGCTCGCGGTCAATGCCCGGGGCAAGGCGCCGTTCGTCATCCGTCACGTTGGAGGCTGAAGGCGATGCAGGCATTCGAACGATGCGTGCGCGTGGCTGCCTTGGCGCTGCTGTGGGCCGGCAGTGCCGGCGTTCGCGCCGACACGATGGAACCCTATGAACAGGTCCGCATGCAATACGAGATGGCCCACTACGGGATTTGCGCCTCGTACGGCTGCAGCAACGGAGGCGGCCCGCGCATCGGCTACGACCCGTGCTTCCTGGCCCTGAACGCGATGCGCCCGTGCACCACGAGCCAGCTGCGGGGCACCGCGCAGGGCGGAGTCGATCCGCATCTCGTCGGCGCCTGGGAACTGCCGTTCAAGGACAGCTTCTGGATGCTGGAAGTGCGCCGCGACGGCACCTACCGGTTCCGCAACAGCGCACTGGCCAAGGGCCTCACGGTCTCGGGAAAGTTCTCGGCCGCGGACGGGCATTGGTCGTTGCAGACCGCCGGCGGCTACGCCGATGGCGGCAACTACCTCTTCCAGGCTCCGGATGTCTGGATCGCGACCGGAAAGCTCGGCGCCGCCGCCTGGCGCCGTGCCGCCTCCTTCGACGGTCCGGTGCAGCCTTGTCCGGTCGCCCATCAGGCCGCATCACGCGGCGGTGCGATCGACCCGGATATCGTCGGAACGTGGGTGCTGCCACTCAAGGGCGGCCATTGGGTGTGGGAAATCGGCGCCGATGGCACCTACCGGTTCCACAGCGAAGCGGGCGATGGCGCGCCGCCTCACAGCGGCAAGTTCGCCGCCGCCCTGTGGCATTGGTCGCTGACAGCCACGAATGGATACACGGACACGGGCCTCTATTACTACCAGGCCCCCGACATGCTGCTGGCCACCGGCAGGCTCGGGGCGGCCGCGTGGCGCCGGCCCGCGACCGGCGTGCGCGACTGCCCGGCTCGAGAGCGGGACAGCGCGGACGTGCGGTAGCTGGACTCGATCCTGTGGCCGTCGATTGCCACGATCTCAATGCCTTCCTTCCAGCCGCTGCAGAATCCATCATCCGCCGAAACGATGCCCGGAGGTTTCCCCTCATGAAAGTCTACTGGATCACGCGCCGGGATCAGCTCGAGGCCATCGCCGGCACGGTGCGGCAGGACATTGCCGATCGGCTGAGCGCGATGGGGCCTTGCACGGTCGCGGCGCTGGCCGATGCACTCGGGTACCGGCCCACGGCCCTGTACCAGCATCTGGCGGCGTTGCAGCGCGTCGGGCTGGTCAAATCGCAGCCATCGCGCGGCGGGCGCGGCCGGCCCGCCACGCACTACCGCATGATCGCTCCGCTGGTGCGGTGGTCGCGCGCTCCGCGGCTGCAGATCAACCGCGAACCGATGGCGCGCGCCGCGAGGGCGCTGGCGACACGCGCTGCGAAGGACTACGCGCGCGGCTTCGACGTGCCGCACTGGACGCTCGAGGGCCCGGGCCGCAATCACTGGATGTTCCGGCTCGTCGCCAGGCTGTCGAAGAAGCGCCTGGCGCGCATCAACAGGCTGCTGGATGAGGTGGCCCGGCTGGCGTACACGCCGGATCCCGGTTCGGGGCCGCTGGTCAGCGTGGCCTGCCTGCTCGCACCGATACCGGAACGCGCGCGCCGTGTGGCTCCCGCGCGGGCAGGGCGCCGGCGCCGGTAGGCGCACGCGGCCGGTCCGCTTCCCCTCCCGCCGGTTCCGTCGGCCCGGCAACCTGGGCACTGCCTGTATTTTTCATAAAGTGTATACTTTGTGAGTATTATGGCGATCGTCCCCGGAGGTCATGCCGATGAAGAGTCCCGCCCTGCATGTGGTTGCCGTGCTGCTGTCCCTGTCCCTGCCGCTGTCGGTGGCTGCCGCCACGGCTGCCGAAGCAGAACCGCCGCGCCATCTGGTTGACGAGGTCGCGTCGAGCGAGGGCACGCTGAGCGTACCGGGCGCCACCTACTCCTATACCGCCGAGGCGGGCATCCAGGTCGTGCACCTCGCCGATCCGAAGGACAGCGATCCGCCGCAGCCGAACGACAAGGGCGTGCTGCCGCCGGTCGAGCCGGAAGCCGGCATGTCCTATGTCGCCTACTTCCTCGGCAAGACGCCCAACCCGGCGCGGCCGCTGACCTTCATCTTCAATGGCGGACCCGGGTCCTCGACGATCTGGCTGCACATGGGCGCCTTCGGCCCGAAGCGGGTGGTGACGACCGACGACACGCACACGCCGGCGGCGCCGTATGCGATCGTCGACAATGCCGCGTCGCTCCTGCCGGAATCGGACCTGGTGTTCATCGACGCACCGGGCACGGGATTCGGGCACCTGCGTGGCGCGGACAAGAACAAGGCCTTCTGGGGCGTCGATGCCGATGCGCACGCCTTCGCGAACTTCATCGTCGCATTCCTCTCGAAGCACGACCGCTGGAACTCGCCCAAGTACCTGTTCGGCGAGAGCTACGGCACGACGCGTGCGGCGGTGCTCGCGTATGTGCTGCAGGACGAGAAGTCCATCGATCTCAACGGCATCATGCTGCTGTCGCAGATCCTGTGCTTCGACAACAGCCCGGACGGCCCGCAGTTCAACCCGAGCGTCGACCAGCCCTACGCGCTCGCGCTGCCGACCTATGCGGCGACGGCCTGGTACCACAAGCAGCTGCCCGGCCAGGTCGGCGCGCTCGAACCCTTCCTGGCTGAGGTCGAGAAGTTCGCGCTCGGCGAATACCTGAATGCGCTCGCGGAAGGATCGGCGTTGGCGCCGGATCGCCGCGCCGCGATCATCGCCAAGCTGCACGAGTACACCGGACTGCCGGCGGACTACATCGACCGGGCAGACCTGCGCATCAATGGCGGCGTGTTCGAGCAGCACGTGCTCGGTACGCAGACGACGGGGCGGCTCGACACGCGCTTCTCCGGCCCGACGATCGATCCGTTGGCCGAGGAAGCGGCCTATGACCCGCAGGCCGCCGCGATTTCATCGGCCTATGTGTCGGCGTTCAATGACTACGTGCGGCGCCAGCTGCACTTCGGCAAGGACGACACCTTCAAGCAGACCTACGCGGCCATCGGGAACGCGTGGGACTACCTCCACCAGCCGCCGGGAGCGCCCTCGAAGCTGCCGCAGACCACCAACGTCATGCCGGATCTCGCCTTCGCGATGAAGGCGAACCCGAACCTCAAGGTGCAGATGCACGGCGGCTACTACGACCTGGCCACGCCGTACTTCGCCGCGGAGTACGAGCTGCGTCACCTCGGGCTGCCGCCGGAACTCGCCCGCAACATCGAGGTGCGGCTCTATCCGTCCGGGCACATGGTCTACGCGAACGCCGCCTCGCTCGTGGCGCTGCACGACAACGCTTCCGACTTCATCGCGCGCACGCGCGGTGGAGGTGGCAAGGCGGCTGCGCTGGCACCGTGACGTGACCGCGCCGCCGGTGCGCGTCGGGCGCGACGCTCACTGCAGGTCGCGCGGAATGTCCTCGTTCCAGGTGCGCGTGCGGATCACGGCGCCGTCGCGCAGCAGCTCGCGCGTGTAGGAGTAGTGCAGCACTTTCGCGTCGCTCGCCAGCCGCAGGTGACCACGATAGGTGAGCACGCGGTCGGCGAGGGTCTCGATCGTCTCGGCCTCGCCCTCGGCATCGGCGGCTTCCGGATGCGCATCATCGACGTGATAGATGATCTGCTCCGAGTGATCGGAGCGGCCCCAGGGGAAGGTGGTGGCCGTCGTGCCGCGCCATTTGACCGTGCTGCGCCCGCTGTTCTCGTCGCGCGCGATCGACCAGGTGCCTGGCCAGGCGTAGTCGCCGCCCGGGGTCGCGAAACCGTCGGGCTGCTCGATCGGCCCGGGCGGCGCAAACGGCGCCGGCGCCTCACCGTGGGTGGGCACGATCGGCAAGGCCAGGGATGAACCGGTCTCGCCGCCCAGGCGCAGCGTCGTCGTCATCGGATAAGGCGTCGGCCACAGCATCGGCCACTGTGCATTCGACACCGATACACGGATGCGGTGTCCCGGTTCCCAGGTCCAGGAACCCAGGTACAGGTCGAACTGCAGCACGTACTCGCGATCCGGCACCATCGGCTCGGGGTGTTCGAGCGAGTCGCGCTGTGCGCCGCTCTGGCCTGCGCCGGTGATCGCCGTGACCGCGCCGTCCGGGGCCACGTCCTGCAGGCGCACGAACCAGTTGGCGAGCGGGGCCGAGGCGCTGACGACGAGCCGCGCGCGCGGCTGGCCCAGCATCGCGACGGGTTCCTCCAGCACCGCGCTCTCGTAGACGAGCGAGTACGCGTCGGCGGGCCGCTGGTCGCCGAGCAGCTCGCCCCACCAGAAGCCGGCTTGCGCGCCGCCGGAGGGCACGTAGCGCAGCGTGTCGGTCGCGGCGCCGGTCATCGTGGTGGACAGCGTGCGATGGGCGCCCAGGTACCAGGTGACGTGCCGCAGGTCCTTCGGCGGCCAGGTGTCCGCACGCCACTCTCCCGGCACGTCCTGCGGCTGCGCGCCGGGCGGATGGCTGTGCTGCTGGTAGTAGACGACGCGCGGATCGCGGTCGACGCCGTTGTCCGCTCCCTTGAGCCAGTGGTCGAACCAGCGCACCGCCTGGTCGCGCCACTCGATGCGCGGCCCGTAGATGCTGGTGTTGGGGAAATCGTGGTTCCAGGGCCCGATGAGGGCGTGCACCGGCGCGCGCACCTGCTCGAGCATGCGCACCACGCTGTTGCGATAGCCATCCTGCAGGCCGGCGACCAGGAAGCAGGGGATGCGGATGTCGGCGAGTTCGCGCACCGGGGCATGCCAGAAGGCGCCGTCGCGCTGGTGACGGAAATAATCGAGCGACCAGGGCTGCGAATCCATCCGGCGCGCGAGCGTGTCTTCATCGAGCGGAAAATCCGGCGCGCCGCTGATGCCCTGCAGCAGGTCCTGCGCCACTTCGAATTCGTCGATGTGCAGGATGCCGTCCATGTAGTGCACGTCTTCGGTGAACAGCCGTTCGGTGCCTTCGACCGCGAGGATCGCCTTCAGCGCCGGCGGATGGCGCATCGCCATCTGGATCGAATTGAACGCGCCCCACGAGATCCCGAGCATGCCGACGTTGCCGTTGCACCAGGGCTGGCGGGCGAGCCAGGCGATGATCTGGTCGCCGTCGGCCTGTTCCTGCGCGGAATACTCGCGATCGGTCGGCGTGCCGCCGCTGTTGCCGAAGCCGCGGATGTCGACGCGCACGCCCACGTAGCCGTGCCGCGCGAAGTACACGTGATGGGCGTAGTCGCCCGTGGCCATGTCATCGTCCTTGCGATAGGGCAGGTACTCGAGCAGCGCGGGCAGGCGCTCGCCGCGCCTGAGATTCGCCGGCATGTACAGCGTCGCGGCGAGCCGCACGCCGTCGGGCATCGTGATCGCCGTGCGCACCAGGCGCACTTCCGCATCGCCGGCGCACGCCGGGAGCGTGATGCCCAGCATGCCGCCGAACATGACGCACAGGGCGATCGCGCAGCGGACTGGTGCTGGAGCAGTCGGGGTCATGCGGCGTGTCCTCTGCGGTCTGCAGTGGCGGGAGATTACGGAAACTTCATCGCGCAGCCGCAGTTTATCCCCGGTAAGCACCTAGCCGCTACGTAGATCCCGCCATGGGTGCGGCCGGCCGCGGCGACTAGTCTCGCACCCGTGGCACGGCGATCAGGACCGGTTCTTGACCGGGAGGGAGCGGGGATGGACAGGCGACTTGTCGTGATGGGCCGCAGCGGGTGGGCGAGCGCATTGATAGCCATGCTGTTGGCGCCTGCCGCGCAGGCGGTGCCGAGTTTTGCACGGCAGACCGGCATGGCCTGCGAGGCCTGCCACACGGTGTTTCCGGAGCTCACGCATTTCGGGCGAATGTTCAAGGCCAATGCGTACACCGTCGACAACCTCAAGCCCGTGCGCGGTGTCTCGGCGACGCGGGAGGAAATGCTGGCGCTGAGCGGCCTGCCGCCCATCGCCCTGATGGTGCAGGTCTCGCAGACCAGCATCGCCAAGGCAATCCCCGACGGCGCCGGCAATTTCTCGCAAAGCAGTTCGGTCGCGTTTCCGCAGCAGATCAGCCTCTTCTATGCCGGCAAGATCGCGCCGCGCCTGGGCGCCTTCATACAGCTCACCTACGGGAACGACTCCGGCACGGTCGGCATCGACAACGTCGACCTGCGCTGGGCCAACAACCAGGTGCTGCCGGGCGACAAGAGCCTGATCTACGGCATCACGGCGAACAACAACCCGACGGTGCAGGACCTGTGGAACAGCACGCCGGCGTTTGGATATCCGTACGCGGCCAGCAATGCGAACGTGTCGCCGCTCGCCGCGACGCAGATCGACGGCACGCTCGGGCAGGATGTGGCGGGCGTGAGCCTGTACGCCATGTGGAACGAATCCCTGTATGGAGAGATCGGCACCTATCGGTCGGCCAAGCAGGGGGCTGCGAACGCATTGACCGGCGCCGCCGGGCCGCTCGATGGCACGACTTCGAACGTCATCGTGGGCGGTGCGCCGTACTATCGCCTCGCCTATGAATACCTGTGGGGCCGTCACTCGCTGTCCGTGGGCGTGTACGGCGCCACCTTCAAGCTGGTGCCGGGCGGCAGCACCGACGCGCCGGGCACGCTCAGCGGACCGGCCAATGAATTCCGGGACAACGCGGAAGACTTCCAGTACCAGTTCATCGGTGACCAGCACCTGTTCACGCTCGCCGGCACGCACATCCGCGAGAAGATGACGCTGAACGCGAGCTTCGGCGACGGCCTCGGGGCCGACAACCTGCGCGACGACCTGGCGACGACGCGCCTCACCGGCACGTACTACTACAAGCGCAAGTACGGCGCGACCGTCGGCCTGTTCTCGACGACCGGGAGCCTCGACGCGCAGCTCTACGCCGGTGATGCGCCGATCGTGGTCACCAGCGCCAGCGGCAAGCCCGACACGCGCGGATGGATGGCGGAGCTGAGCTACATGCCCTGGCTCAATACGCGCCTGTCGCTGCAGGACACGCAGTATTCGAAATTCAACGGCGGCAGCACGAACTACGACGGCTTCGGCCGCAATGCGAGCGACAACAATTCGCTCTACCTGCTGGTCTGGTTCAATTATTGAGGCGCGTGCATATGAAAACCCTGATCAGGACCGTGGGTGTCGTGGCTGCGCTGGTCATGTCGCAGCGGAGCGTTGCGACCGAGGAAATATCCGCCGAGGCGCGCCTCGCCGCGCAGCGCGTGGCCGTGACGGTCTGCGCCACCTGCCACGGCAGGCAGGGGCGCAGCGTCGCCCCCAAGTTCCCCGCGCTCGCGGGCCAGCATCCGAAGTACCTCGCCGCGCAGCTGCAGGCATTCAAGGCGCAGACCCGCGGCGATGCGGACGCGGTCGGCTACATGTGGGGCATGGCGGCGCCGCTGAGCGATGAGATGATCGCGGCGCTGGCGGCATACTACGGCGCACAGTCACCGGGGCCGGGCTCCGGCGGCGACGCCGGCGCGATCGCGCGCGGCGCCGACATCTACGCCAACGGCGTAACCGCCGAAGGCATACCGCCCTGCGTCGCCTGCCACGGACCGGGCGCGGCCGGCACGGATGAGTTTCCGCGCCTGGCCGGGCAGCATGCGCAGTACCTGCTGAAGCAGTTGCGCTCGTTCCAGAACAACATGCGCAATGTCGCCGTGATGCACGGCGTGGCGCAGGACCTCAAGGCCAACGAGATGGAGGCGGTCGCCGCCTACCTCCAATCGCTGCGCTAGTGCGTCAGTTCGCCGTCCCGGCGTCGACGTTCCAGCCTTGCACGTCAACGTGCGGCGGCGCCGCGCCCAGGTCGGCGCTGCGATAGGTGGCGGTGAGCTCGCGCCGTTCGCCCGGCAGCAGCGAAATGTAGTTGTCCTGCCACACCACCGGCAGCACTTCGTCGCCACCGGGGCCTTTCGTCAGCTTGAGCCGGACGAAGAACGCCACGCTCTTGGACGGGTTCGTCACCTCGACCCGCGTGATCGACTGCCCGCCCGCCTGCGAGGTGTGCGATCTCGCCTGCAGGTTCACTTTCGGCAAGCGTGCCAGTGACGTGAAATCCGCAAAGCTCTTCGTCGGCGTCGTCCACCACGTGGATTTCGGCCAGTCGAGCGTCTCCGGCGCGGTCGACAGCCAGTAGAAATTGGACCCGACCAGCGCGCCGCCCGCGTCGAACACGCGCAGGTCGAGGAAATAGGCCTGGGAAAGGCCTTCCAGGGACGGCAGCTCCAGCACCTTCGCCGTGCTGTCGGCGGCGGCATCGACCGTGACGTCCTTCGAATACCTCACTGTCGCATCCGCGTCGAGGATCCTCGCGGACACGCGCAGGCCCGCGGCGTCGATGTACTGGCTGCTCACCAGCCACACCGAATGATCGTCATAGCCGTACACCGGATCGAGCGGCTGCATGGCCTTCTTGGCGCCGAAATAACCGCCACCGGGCTGCAGGTAGTAGTCGTACAGGTGCCAGATCATCGACGGCCACGCGTTGTCGAGCATCCACTGGATCACCCCGGTCGAGTGGTATTTGTTGCGGCTGTAGGCCTCGTACATCGCACGCACGCCTTCGTAGGCCGCCGCCTGCGCCTTGAACGTGTAGTCCTCCGCGCTCGCCGACGCGCCGTAGCGTTTCTCCAGCGCGTTCGTGAACACATGCAGGTTGCCGAATTCACCGCCGCCGGCGTGGTAGTTCCAGACTTCGTCGATCGGCCACAGGTGCTCCTTGGGGATCATCCTGCGCACGCTCTCGATCACCGGCACCGCCGGGCCCATGCTGGTCTCGGTGTTGAAGCCATACGCGCCACCGCAGCCGCCTTCGTTGCAGGTCTGTTCCTTCGGTGGCCGCCCCACATCGGTGGTCCAGTAGCTCGGCGCGACATATTCGTAGGGGCCGCTCATCTTGCCGCCCGATTCGCCGCTGACCGTCGTCGGCTTCGCGGTCGCCGAGGAGCTGACCGGATTGGGCCAGTGCAGTTCGCTCTCGATCTTCAGGTAGGACTGTTCGACGTTCGGCGGCGGCGGGTTGTCGCTCCCGTTCAGCCAGACCAGCAGGCTCGGATGGTTGCGCAGCCGGTAGATCTGGTCGCGCAGCGAGGCTTGCGCGATCTCGAGGTGCCTGGCGTTCCACTTGTCCCATTGCTCCCAGAAATCGCAGCAGCACCAGCCGGCCATGACCAGCACGCCGAGCCGATCGGCCATGTCGAAGAACTCATCGGGCTCCAGCTTGCCTTCGAGTCGCACGGTGTTGAGGCCCATGTCCTGCACGTAGCGGAACTCGTCGGCCATGCGCTGCGGGTCCTCGCGCAGCATCATGTCGGGGGTCCAGCCGGCGCCGCGGATCAGCAGCTTCCTGCCATTCACACGAAACAGCCGCTTGAAGCGCCCCGGGGAATCCTGCAGCACCTCGGAGGTGATCTCGCGGATGCCAAAGGAGGTGTGCGATTCGTCCGAGGCCTTGCCGTCGATCTCGAAGCGCAGGTCGAGGCCGTAGAGTTCCGGCTTTCCCATCTGCGCCGGCCACCACAAGCGCGGATGCCTCAGGTTCAGTTGCGGATGATCCGTGGGGTCGAACGTGACATCCTTCTGTTCGCCGGGCGCCAAGTGCACCACCTGCGCGAACTCGGCCTGCTCGATGCGTCCGCGCAGTGTTCCGGTGACGGCGTGATCGCTCGAGTTCTTCAGCAGCGCCGCCACGGTCAGGTGGGCCGTATCGTAGCCCGGTGCATCCAGCGTCGACGACACCGCCGGATGGCGCAGCGCCACCGGGCCGCTCGTCGTCAGGTACGCCTCGCGGAACAGGCCCATGTTCTTGTCGGGCGGCGCAGGGTTCCAGTCGACGAATGTGATGCCGAGGTCCGTCGCCGTCTGCGCCCACACCTGCACCGCCAGCACGTTCCTGCCGGGCTTCACGGCCCTCGTCGCATCGAGTTCATAGGTGCGCCACGCGCCCACGATGTGTTCCGAATCAGCGAGCGGCCTGCCGTTCAGGTACACGTTGGCCCGGTAGTTGATGCCCCGGAAGTCGAGCCACACCGTCTTGCCGGCGTAATCCTGTGGCAGCGTGAACTCGGTGCGGTACCACCACGAAGCCGCATAGGGGCTGCCGGAGGGCATCTCCCGTTCCGAAAAATTGCTGCCGATCGGGTATTCCACGCCGGGGAACTTGCGCAGGTTCATGGCGTAGAAGGGGTCCGGCAGCAGGCCCTGCCTGACCTGCGCGGCCACGACGGTCGTAGGCACCTCCGCCGTGAGCCACCCGGATGCCGCGTAACCCGCGGTCGATATCGTCTCGCCGCTGTCGCGCACGCGCGCCGACGACTGCAGTGTCCAGCCCCGGGCAAGCTGGAGCCGTTCGGTCGCGTCGTGCCCATGAGTGACCGGCGCGGCCAGTGCCGCCACAGTGGCCAGTACCATCGCAATCCGGATGCCCATCACGATCCCCCTCGCTCCAGTAACGGCCATAGGATACAGGCGGCCTTGTTGTCGGCACAGCCAATTGCCGCGATATCGCGGAAGCGTGCGGCGATCAGCGCCACGCGCTCGCGCAGGGTTGCGGTCCGGGCCAGCGACGCGCCGGCCTCGTTGAGCAGCCGATAGGAGGGGACCGTCGACTCCCGGCTCATTCCGCCGAGCAGGCCCAGCGTCTTCATGCCCCTATATGATAGGCGCAACGGGCGAACCGGGCGGCGGCTGAACGGCACATGCGCGAACAATACGATGTCGTCATCGTCGGCGGTGGCGCGGTGGGCAGCTCGATCGCCCATGCGCTGACTGCCGATGCCGGCTTTCGCGGTTCGGTGCTCGTGATCGAGCGCGACCCCACGTACAAGCGCGCCTCATCCGCGCTGTCGGCCAGCGGCATCCGGCAGCAGTTTTCCGCGCCGATCAATATCCGCATGTCCCAGTACGGCATCGAATTCCTGCGCCAGGCGCCCGACCTGCTCGCCTGCGATGGCGATCGGCCGCCGATCGAAGTGCGGGAGGCGGGCTACCTCGTGCTGGCATCGCCTGCTGGCCTGGATACCCTGCGGCGCAACCATGACCTGCAACGCAGCCTCGGCGCGCGCATCGCGCTGCTGGGGCCGCAGGACCTGGCGGAGCGTTTCCCCTGGCTCGCGACCGGCGACCTCGGCGGCGGATGCCTGGGACTCGAAGGGGAGGGTTGGCTCGACGGCTACCTGTTGCTGCGCGCGCTGCGCAACAAGGCGCGCGCTTCAGGTGCCGAACTGCTGCAGGACGAAGTCGTCGCGCTCGATCGCAGCGGCCCGCGCATCGAGGCCGTGCGCCTCGCGAGCGGCGCGCGCGTGGGCTGCGGCGTCGTCGTCAACGCCGCCGGGCCGCAGGCTCGCGCGCTCGCGGCGCTGGCCGGCGTGGCCCTGCCCGTCGAGGCGCGCAAGCGCAATGTGTTCGTCGTGAGCTGTCCCGAGGCGCTGCCGCGTTGTCCGCTGGTGTGCGACCTATCGGGCGCGTGGTTCCGGCCCGAGGGCGCGCAGTTCATCTGCGGGCGTTCCCCCGATCCTGCGGACGACCGCGAGGACTGGTCGCTCGAACCCGACCTGGATTGCTTCGAGGAATCCGTGTGGCCCGCGCTCGCCGCGCGTGTGCCGGCGTTTGCGGCGCTGCGCGTCGCCGGCGCCTGGGCCGGCCACTACGAGTACAACACCTTCGACCAGAACGGCATCGTCGGATTCCATCCCGAGGTGCGCAATTTCGTGCTGGCGAATGGCTTCAGCGGCCACGGCCTGCAGCAATCGCCGGCCGTCGGACGCGCCGTGGCCGAGCTCATCACGTACGGCGCCTACCGGACGCTGGACCTGGGCGAACTCGGCTTCGAGCGCATCGCGGCCGGCCGGCCGATCAGGGAGTCGGGTATCTACTGAGCGGCGTCGGCTGGCGCCCGGGGCTCAGGCCGCCGCGCGCGCCGGCCGGCCCAGCGCGTAGGCACCGCTGCCCAGCGCGGCGACCGCGGCGGTGACGACCAGCAGGAAGGCGGGGTATTCCCAGCCGCCGCCGCTGGCACTGAATACCCAGCCATTGCGCGCATGCACCCAGATGATCGCCCCGAGCAGGGTGGGGGAGAGGGCCAGCGCGACCAGCCGCGTCTGCACGCCGAGCAACAGCAGCAGGCCGCCCGCAGCCTCGGCGATTGCGGTAAGGTAGCCGAGCCAGCCGGGCAGGCCGATCGAGACGAAGAAGCCGGCGGTGCCGGCCAGGCCGAAGGTGATGATCTTGAGCAGCAGGCCGTGCGCGAGGTACATGAGCCCCAGGCTGGCGCGCAGCAGCGTCGCGGCGAACTCGGTCAGGCGGGACTGGTCCATGGTCTGCTCCAGTTCGTTACAAATGCATCCATATCGATGCACTTGCATTTAACCACCGACGTGGATGTAATGGCGTGCATCAGCTCATGCAGCAGGCCATGACCCGTCATCCCAGCAGCACCGTGATCCGGGCGTGGACGCGCCTCGCCCGCGCGCAGCAGATCGCCGCGCAGGCCATCGAGCGGCGGCTCAAGTCCGCCGGGCTCCCGGCGCTGGCCTGGTACGACGCGCTGCTGGAGCTCGAGCGCGCGGGCCCTGCCGGGCTCCGTCCCTTCGAGCTCGGGCGCGAGCTGCTGCTGTCGCAATGCAACCTGTCGCGGCTGATCGACCGGCTCGAACAGGAAAAGTACGTGGAGCGCCGCGCCTGCCAGGATGACGGGCGCGGCCAGGTCATCGTCATCACCAGGGCCGGCCGTGGCATGCGCCGGCGCATGTGGGGCGTGTACGGGCCGGCCATCCAGAGTATCGTCGGCGCACACCTGAGTTCCGCGCAGGCCGCCTCGCTCGATACGGTGCTGGGCACGCTGATTTCGGGCTCAAGATCATTGTGAATCAACATGTTGTCATATAAACATAAACTGGAATATCCGTGGCGTGCGTGCGCAGCGCTGCTGCTGTCGCTCGTGCCCGTCGCCGCGGCCGCGGCCGGCGCGGCGCTCACGCGCGAGGAGCGGCGCATCGTTGCGGCTGCGGCCGCGGAGGACGGCCGGTCGATCGCCCTGCTCGAGAAGCTGGTCAACATCAACAGCGGCACGATGAATTTCCCCGGCGTCGAGCGCGTCGGCCGCGTCATGATGGCCGAGCTCGAGCCGCTGGGATTCGACGTGCAATGGCGGCCCATGGCCGCGGTCGGCCGGGCGGGCCTCGTGCTCGCGACGCACCACGCGCGCGGCCATGGCAAGCGCGTGCTGCTGATCGGCCACCTCGACACGGTGTTCGAACCGGACAGCCCGTTCCAGCGCTTCGAGCGGCACGGCGACAGCGCCGAGGGGCCGGGCGTCAACGACATGAAGGACGGCCTCGCCATCATGGTCGGCGCGCTGCGCGCGCTGCACGCCACCGGCGCGCTCGACCGGGCGGACGTGACCATCGTGCTCGCCGGCGACGAGGAAGACGCGGGCACCCCGGAATCGCAGGCGCGCGCCGACCTCATCGCCGCCGCCGGGCAGGCCGATGTCGCACTGGAATTCGAGGCGCTGGCGACCCGCAACGGCCATGACATGGGCACGATCGCGCGCCGCAGCGCGATCAGCTGGACGCTGCGCACGACGGCGCAGTCCGGGCATTCCTCCGGCGTGTTCTCCGCGGAGGCGGGCTACGGCGCCAACTACGAGCTGGCGCGCATCATCGATGCGTTCCGGCGCGAGCTGCGCGAGCCGAACGCCACCTACAACATCGGCCTGCTCTCGGGCGGCGCGAGCGCGGCCATCAACGCCGACGGCGTCAGCGCGGTGGCCAGCGGCAAGACCAATGTCATCGCGGCGCAGGGCATCGCCCGGGGCGACCTGCGCACGCTCAGCAACGCGCAGACCGAGCGCATGATGGCGCGGATGCGCGCGATCGTCGCCGACCACCTGCCGGGCACCAACGCCACGCTCGAGTTCGATGAAGGGTATCCCGCGATGGCGCCGACCGCGGGCAATCGCGCGCTGCTCGCACGCCTCAACGAGATCAACGCGGCGCTCGGCCTCGAGCCGATGGGTGAACTCGATCCGATGGAGCGGGGCGCGGGCGACATCTCGTTCGTGGCCGACCGGCTCGACTGCCTGGTCGGCTTCGGCGCCGTTGGCCATGGCAGCCACGCGCCCGGCGAGACGGTGGAGCTCGGGAGCATCGATCGCCAGATCAAGCGCACGGCGCTGCTGATCGAGCGGCTGTCTAGGACCTTGCGCTGACGCGATAGCTGGCGGCCGACAACCAGTCCGGATTGATCTCGACGCCCCAGCCGGGCGCCGACGGAATGGCCACGTGGCCGTCGCGCACCGCGAACGGATCGCCGCGGAACAGGCCCCGTTGCCACGGGTAATAATCATCGCCCTCGATCGAGAATTCCAGGTACTTGCCGGCATTGGGGATCGCGCCCAGGAGGTGCATGGTGCAGACCGTCACCAGCGACAGGTTGGCGCTGTGCGGCGTGCACGGCAGGCCGGCGGCCGCGGCCATGCGCGCCACCTCGAGCGTGCGCCACAGGCCGCCCATGTACATCACGTCCGGCTGCACGATGTCGACCGCGCGCATCTCGATCATGCGCGCCCAGGTGGCGAGGTCCCAGTCCTGTTCGCCGCCGGTCACGTCGATGCGCAGCGCCTCGGTGACCGCGCGCGTCTCGTCGAGCTTCCAGTAGGGGCACGGTTCCTCGTAGTGGCCGATGCCTTCGGCCTCGAGCAGGCGTCCGACTGCGATGGCGCGCGGCGGCGAGTAGCCGCTGTTCGCGTCGACGAGCTTCGCGATGCCATCGCCGAGCGCGCGCGCGACCGTGGGCACGATCTCCTCGGTGCGCCCGGGCCACTCGTCGACATCGCGGCCGCATTCGGCGGCCACGCGCCACTTGAAGGCATCGAAACCCTGTTCGTCGCGCAGGCGCAGGAACCGTGCCGCCTCGGCCTGCGGCGTGATGTCGCGCTTCATCGACGAGGCGTAGGCGCGCAACGGCCGCGGCCTGCCGCCGAGCAGTTCGACCACCGGCCGGCCCTCGAGCTTGCCGCGCAGGTCCCACAGCGCGGTGTCGAGCCCGGCCAGCGCGCGGCAGCGGTAGCTGCCCGGGAACTTGTGCTCGCGCCGCTCGATCCGGTCGATCAGCGCGGGGATGTCGAAGGCATCCGCCCCCAGCGCCCAGGGAGCGACCTGGCGATGGAAGATCGTCGCCGTGATGTCCGCGTTGTACGTGGAGGTCTGGCCCCAGCCGACCGCGCCGCTGTCGGTGGTGAGCCGCACGAAACAGACGAATTCATTCGCGAAGGTCTCGAGGCGCTCGATGGTCGGTGCGGATTGCATGGCTCGGATGCGTGCCCGCTTCAGCGGTTGACGTCGATGACGACGCGGCCGCGTACCTCGCCGGCGACGATCGAGCGTGCCAGCCGCGGCACTTCCTCCAGGCCCGCATCGGCGCTGATGGCCTCGAGCCGCTCGAGCGGCAGGTCGGCCTGCAGGCGTGACCACGCGGCGAGCCGCCGCGGCGTCGGGCACATGACCGAGTCGATCCCGAGCAGGTTCACGCCGCGCAATATGAACGGGATGACCGTGTGTTCGAGTTTGCTGCCGCCGGCCAGGCCGACGGCCGCGACCGCACCGCCGTAGCGGGTCTGCGCCAGCACGCGCGCCAGGGTGTTGCCGCCTACCGAGTCGATGCACGCGGCCCAACGCTCCGATTCGAGCGGCCGCTTCGCCGGATCGGCGAAGGCGGAACGGTCGATGACGGTGCGTGCGCCGAGCGCGAGCAGGAACTCGTGCGCATCGGCGCGCCCGGTCGAGGCCACGACGTTGAATCCGCGCCGCGCGAGGACGGCCGTCGCCACCGAACCGACGCCGCCGGCCGCGCCGGTGACCAGCACCTCGCCAGTCGCGGGCTCGATCGCATGCGCCTCGAGCGCCATGACGGCCAGCATCGCCGTCAACCCCGCGGTGCCGATCGCCATCGCCTGTCGCGCATCGAGCCCTGCAGGCAACGGCACGAGCCAGTCGCCGCTCACCTGCGCCCGCTGCGCATAGCCGCCCCAGCGCGTCTCGCCGACGCGCCAGCCGGTCAGCAGTACCTTGTCGCCGGGCCGCCAGGCTGCATGGCGGCTCTCGAGCACGGTGCCGGCAAAATCGATGCCGGGCACGTGCGGATAGTTCTTGACCAGGCCGCCGGCGCCGTTGACGATCAGGCCATCCTTGTAGTTTAGGGACGAGCGGTCCACCGCGACGCGCACGTCGCCCTCGGGCAGCGCCGACTCATCGAGTTCGCGCACGGCGGCGCCCACCGCGCCATCCCGGTCTTCCAGCACCAGTGCCCTGAACATCCGCCGCACTCCGCCGCGCCGAGCCGGCGCGGACCGCACGATACGCGATTTGGCGCCCGGGTGGCCAATGGCGTCGCTCCCTGTGCGACCATAGCGGCCCAGGACGAGGCGGCGGATGGGCATCGACACGGAATTCATGGCACTCGCGCTCGAGCAGGCGCGCCGCGCCCGCGATGCGGGCGAGGTGCCCGTGGGCGCGGTATTGGTGCACGCCGGCGCGGTGATCGGCACGGGCGCCAACCGGCCGATCGGCGCTCACGATCCGACCGCGCACGCCGAGATCGAAGCCCTGCGCGCCGGCGCCGCAAAGCTCGCGAGCTATCGCCTCAACGGCGCCGAGCTGTACGTGACGCTCGAACCCTGCCTGATGTGCGCCGCGGCGATCGTGCATGCGCGCGTGCGGCGCGTCGTGTTCGGGGCCTGGGATCCGCGCGCCGGCGCCGCCGGCAGCATGATCGATGCCTTCGCGCTGCCCGGGCTCAATCATCGCGTCGATGTATTCGGCGGCGTGATGCAGCCGGAGTGCGCCGCGCTGCTAACGGATTTTTTCGGACCACGCCGGCGCTGAGCGCGTCGGCGCGGGCGCGAGCGCCGGGGCGAAGGGCGGTGTCGGGTCTTCGGCCGGCGCCGCTCCCGCCGGACGCCCGTCGCCGTACCATTCGAGCACGGCCAGATAGGCGCGCACCTGCTCGACGAAACGCACCGGCTCCCAGCCGCGCGCGTAGCCGCGCTTGGCGAGGCTGTACCAGCGTTCCTGCGCGAGCCAGGGCAGCACCTGGCTGACGTCGGCCCATGAGTCCGGATTCTTGCCCTGTCCCTGCGCCAGGATGCGCGCGTCCTCGAGATGCCCGAAGCCGACGTTGTAGGCCGCGAGCGCGAGCCAGGTGCGGTCGGGTTCGGCGATGCGCGCGGGGATCATCTGCAGCATCTGCGCCAGGTAGGCCGCTCCGCCGGCGATGTTCTGCGCGGAGTTGGTGCGGTCGGCGACGCCCATTGCCTTGGCGGTGGACAGCGTCAGCATCATGATGCCGGCCGCCCCGTCGGCGGAAGCGGCGTGATCGTCCCAGCGCGATTCCTGGTAGCCGACGGCGGCCAGCAAGCGCCAGTCCACGGCCTGCGCACTGGCGGCCTGCGCGAAGTGCTCGCGCAGCTCGGGCAGTCGCCGGGCGATGTCGTCCTGGAAGCGGCGCGCTTCCTGGTATTCGAAATCGCCAGCCGCGGCCTCCGCCTCGGCCTCGCGCGTGAGCTGCGCGAGCAGGCCGGAGTCGCGCGCGTTGCCGAAGAAGCGGTTGGCGGCGTCGCGCAGGTCGAGCGCGGCGCGGCGCACCAGCCACTGCACCGGGCGCGGATCGGGCAACGTGAAGGCCACCGAGGCTTCCGGATACAGGTGGCGGGCGAACGCGAATTCGCTCCGGTCGATGATCGCGTAGTCGGCGTCGCCCGAATTGACCCAGTCGAGCGGGTCGGCCTGTTCGCGCGGCAACTCGGTCCAGGTCAGGTAGGCCGCGCCGCTCCCTCGCAGTCCGCGCAGCAGCTCGAGCTGCGGGCTGCCTTCGCGTGCGACGACGCGCGTGCCGCTCAGGCCGGCGATGTTGCGGATCGGCGCCAGCCCGCGGCGCTGCACGACCAGCTGCGGGATGTCGCGGTAGCTCGTGGTCGCCAGCCCGACCCGCTTCCAGTTGTCGTCGGCGGTCAATTCCGCGGCGACGATGTCGACGCGCCCATCGGCCAGCATGTCGCGCAGCGCGGAACGGTCGTGGGCCGGCACGATGACCAGCTGCACGCCCAGGCTGTCGGCGAAAGCCCGCGCCAGGCGGTATTCGAATCCCTGCGGGCCGTGCGCGCCGAGGTAATAGCTGGTGGGTTCATTGACCGTGCCGACGCGCAGCTCGCCATGCGAGTACACGCGCGCCAGTCCGTTGGGTCCGGCGTCGCATCCGGCCAGCGCCGCGCCGGCGAGCCACGCGCACAGGCCGAGTCTCGTCAATCCACGCGCCACGGGACATCCTCACGGACCGGCCGGTTCGGCTAGAATAGCAGCTCGCAGAACAGTGCAGTCCTGGAGAGGTACCGAAGTGGTCATAACGGCGCCGACTCGAAATCGGATGGTCGGGTAATTCCGGCACGTGGGTTCGAATCCCACCCTCTCCGCCACCACGACCCTCAGTCTTCCTTCGGCCCGCCGCCGATCTCGGCATTGTAGCTGCGCGCCAGCGATTCGATGAACAGGTGCGGCAGCCGACCGTCGGGCATCTCGGTGATGCTGCGGAAGCGCGCGGCCGCGGCGCTGCGCGGATTCTGTGGCGCAGGATTCAACCGTTCGGTGAATTCGACCAGCGCCGGGCGCAGCGCGCGCATCAATGCGGCATCGTGGCGGCTCGCAAGCCCGAACAGTTCGCGCAACCACTGCACGGCATCGAGCTGGCGCTGGTCGTGCCCCTGCAGCAACCGGACGAGCAGTTCCTCGACCGCGAGATTCTGCAGCGCCAGGCGTTCGGGTTCGTCCGCGTCGGCGCGCAGGCCGGCTTCCTTGCGGATCTCGCGCTGCAGGCGCGCCAGTTCCTTGATGCCCACCAGCGCTTCCCGCAGCAGCAAGCCCGCGAGGCGCAGCAGGCGCTCCTGCGCCTCCCCCGGCAACTTGCGGCTGGCCATGCCGGCGCCCCGGCAGAATGCCTCGAGCGCGCTGGCCGCAGCGGCCTCGGCCTTCGCGGCGGCGGCGGGCGACAGCGCCGCGACGCTGGCCGTGCTGGAGGGATTGGGCGCGGGGGCCGCCGCGACCGGGCTCGCAGTGGCCGCCGAGCGCGCGGCGCGCGGCGGCGCGGCCGCCGGGGCGGGACGCGCCGGGCTGGCTGCGCGTGGCTTGTGCGCGGCAGCCTTCTGCGCCGTGTCGAACTGCAGCAGCGCGGAGTCGGCGATCGGATTGCCCCACGGATCGAAGGCGCGGCGCGCGGCGCTCAGGTCGGCGTCGTTGGTCAGCAGTTCGCTGATGTTCAGGTCGACACCGATGTCGCCCTGTGCGCCGCCGGGTTCGTCCGTCTCCGGGCGGATGCTGAAGGGAACGATGGCACTGTTCTCCGCCACGGTGGCGTCGCTGTCGCGCACGCCGATGCGATAGGCGCCGAGGCGCAGGGTGTCGCCGGCCCGCAGCGGCTGCGGCCCGAGCCGGCCGACCGGATCGAGTTCGTCGTTGATGTACAGGCCGTTGGTGCTCGTATCCTCGATGATGAAGCTGCCGTTGCGATACGAGATGCGCGCGTGGTAGGCGGACACGTAGCGATTGGGGTCGGGCAGCACCCAGTCGTTGTCGTCGGCCCGCCCGATCGTGCCGCCGGCCTTGTCGAGAATGAGGGTCGCGCGCTCGCCGAGCGCCGCGCTTTGCTCGCTTAAGATGGTCAGGCGCAACGCCATCGGCCCGATCCTCGGCAAAAAGGGTGTCGACTCAATATAATAGTCCGGCAGGGCACTACGGGAGCCCGGCAACCGCACACAGATGGCATCCAATCACATCTTCAAGATTATGTTCGTGAACCAGGGCAAGGTTTACGAAGTGTATGCCCGCAAGGTCAGCCACGGGAGCCTCCTCGGCTTCATCGAGGTCGAGGAACTGGTGTTCGGCGAGCGTTCCACGGTGGTGCTCGACCCGGGCGAGGAACGCATCAAGAGCGAGTTCGCCGGCGTCAAGCGCAGTTTCCTGCCGGTGCAGTCGGTGGTGCGCATCGATGAGGTGCGCAAGCAGGGTGTCAGCAAGATCATGGCGCTCGAGGGGGGCAATATCGCCTCGTTCCCGGCGCCGGCGTTTTCCACTCCGGCCGGCGAACCCGGCCCGCGGAAGTAGTTGGTGCTGGTCCTGCCAGGCGCGCCGGCCGCCTCGGCGTTCCGGCGCGCACGGCTGCTGGCCCGGCTGCAGCGCATCGATCCGCGCGTCAGCGGGCTCCAGTCGCGCTACCTGTATTTCATCGACACGAGCGCGCCACCCGACGCCGCGCAACGCTCGCAGCTGCTGCGGCTGCTGTCCCTCGAAGCCGCCGCCCCGCTGACCGAAGGGCCTGGCACCCTGTTGGTCGTGCCGCGCCCCGGCACGATCTCGCCCTGGTCGAGCAAGGCCACCGACATCGCGCACGTCTGCGGACTCGATTTCGTGCGCCGCATCGAGCGCGGCATCCAGTATCGCTTCGATGGCGTGTCCGGGGCGCCCTCCGATGCGCTCGGCGCGCCGCTGCACGATCGCATGACCGAGGCGGTGCTGGCGGGCACAGCGCAGGCTGGCGTGCTGTTCGGCAGCGCGGTGCCGGCGCCGTTGCGCAGAATTCCCCTGGCTGGTGGCCGCGCCGCGCTCGAGGCGGCCAACCGCGAGCTGGCGCTGGCGCTCGCCGCCGACGAGATCGACTACCTGCTCGACACCTTCCGCCGGCTCGGCCGCGACCCGACCGACGTCGAGCTGATGATGTTCGCACAGGCGAATTCCGAGCACTGCCGCCACAAGATCTTCAACGCCGAGTTCATCATCGACGGCGTGGCGCAGCCGAAGTCGCTGTTCGCGATGATCCGCAACACGCATGCGCTCGCGCCGCAGGGCGTGCTGTCTGCCTATCGTGACAACGCCGCCGTGCTCGCGGGCCCGGTCGGCACCCGCTATTTCCCCGACCCCGCGACCGGCGTGTACCGCGGAAGCAATGAGCCGATCGACATCCTCATCAAGGTCGAGACGCACAACCATCCGACTGCCATCGCGCCGTTCCCCGGCGCGTCGACCGGCGCCGGCGGCGAGATCCGCGACGAGGGCGCGACCGGGCTGGGCGCCAAACCCAAGGCCGGGCTGGTCGGGTACTCGGTCTCGCACCTGCGCATCCCGGGTCACGAACAGCCGTGGGAACTGAGCATCGGGAGCCCGACGCGCATCGCGACCGCGCTCGAGATCATGCTCGAGGGCCCGATCGGCGCGGCGGCATTCAACAACGAATTCGGGCGCCCCGGCATCTGCGGCTATTTCCGCACCTTCGAGCAGCGGCAACCGGGCGATTCACCGACGCGCGCGCGCGGTTACCACAAGCCGATCATGATCGCGGGCGGCCTCGGCAACGTGCGCCGCATGCACGCGCTGAAAGGCGAGGTGTCGGTCGGCGCGCAACTGGTCGTGCTCGGCGGGCCGGCGATGCTGATCGGCTTGGGGGGCGGCGCGGCCTCGTCGATGGGCAGTGGCGCCAGCACCGAAGCGCTCGATTTCGCTTCGGTGCAAAGGGGCAATCCCGAGATGCAGCGCCGCGCGCAGGAAGTGATCGATGCCTGCTGGGCGCTCGGCGCCGCGAACCCGATCGAGCTGATCCACGACGTCGGCGCCGGTGGCCTCGCCAATGCGGTGCCGGAAGCCGTGGCGCACAGCGCGCGCGGCGCGCGCATCGACCTGCGCGCGGTGCCGAGCGCGGAGCCGGGCATGTCGCCGCTCGAGATCTGGTGCAACGAGGCGCAGGAGCGCTACGTGCTCGCGCTGCGTCCCGATGGCCTGCCGCGCTTCGCGGCCATCGCGCAGCGCGAGCGCTGCCCGTACGCGCTGATCGGCACGACCACGGCCGATGGCGAGCTCGTGGTCGGCGACCCGTTGCTGGGGTCGGATGCCGTGCACATGCCGGTCGATGCGCTGCTCGGCAAGCCGCCGCAGATGCGCCGCGACGTGCGCAGCCTTCCGCAGCCGGCCTGGCTGCACGGCGAGTTCGCGGAGGTGAACCTGCGCGAGGCGCTGTATCGCGTGCTGCGGCTCCCGGCCGTGGCCGACAAGACTTTCCTGGTCACGATCGGTGATCGCACCGTCGGCGGGCTGGTCAGCCGTGACCAGCTGGTCGGCCCCTGGCAGGTGCCGGTCGCCGATGCCGGCGTCACGCTCAGCGATTACCGCCATCACACCGGCGAGGCCATGGCGATGGGCGAGCGCACGCCGGTGGCGCTGCTCGATGCGGCGGCCGCCGCGCGCCTGGCCGTCGCGGAAGCGATCACGAACATCCTCTCGGCCGATGTTGCCTCGCTGGCCGACATCCGCCTGTCGGCCAACTGGATGGCGGCCTGCGGCGAACCGGGCGAAGACGCGGCGCTGTACGCCGCGGTGCGTGCGGTCGGCGAGGAGTTCTGCCCGGCGCTCGGCATGGCGATACCGGTCGGCAAGGATTCCCTGTCGATGAAGACCGCCTGGCAGCAGGACGGCCAGCCGCATGCGGTCGTGGCGCCGGTGTCGCTGATCGTGTCGGCCTTCGCGCCGGTCGGCGATGTGCGCCGCTCGCTCACCCCGCTCCTGCGGCTCGATGCCGGTCCGACCTCGCTCCTGCTGGTCGATTTCGGCGAGAGCCGCAACCGCCTCGGCGCCTCGGCGCTCGCGCAGGTGTACGGCGCGCAGGGTGGCGCACCGGCGGACGTCGACAACCCCGACCTGCTGCGGCGGTTCTCGCTCGCGCTGGCGGCGTTGCGCGCGCGCGGCCTGGTGCTCGCGTACCACGATCGGGGCGACGGTGGACTCGCGGTGACGCTCGTCGAGATGGCCTTCGCCAGCCGCTGCGGCTTCGAAGTGACGCTCGATCCGGCGCGCGGTTCCGCGCTGGCGCAGCTGTTCAGCGAGGAGTGCGGCGTCGTGCTGCAGGTCGCGACCGCGCAGCTGCACGAGGTGTGGCAGGAACTGCGCGCGCAGGGCCTGCAGGAATGCAGCCGCGTCATCGGCCGTCCCTTGAGCGAACTGCGCGCGCGCATCACGGTCGGCGCCGAATCGCTCGATGAGCCGTGGGTCGAACTGCGCCGCGCCTGGTCGGGCACCTCGTGGCAGATGCGGCGCCTGCGCGATGATCCGGACTGCGCCGACGAGGAGCAGGCCGCCTCGCTCGACAGCGCGGCGCCGGGACTGCGCTGGCAGCTGAGTTTCGATCCGCAGCAGGACATCGCCGCGCCGTACATCGCCAACGGCGCGCGCCCGCCGGTCGCCGTGCTGCGCGAGCAGGGCGTCAACAGCCAGGTGGAGATGGCCGCGGTGCTCGAGCGCGCCGGTTTCGAGCCGCACGACCTGCACATGAGCGACCTGCTCGCCGGGCGCCGCACGCTGCGCGGGTTCCGCGGGCTCATCGCCTGCGGCGGAATTTCCTACGGCGACGTGCTGGGCGCCGGCGGCGGCTGGGCGCAGTCGATCCTGTTCCACGAGGCGACGCGGCGGGAGTTCGCCGACTTCTTCGCGCGCGCCGACAGCTTCACGCTCGGTGTCTGCAACGGCTGCCAGATGCTCGCGCTGTTGCGAGAGCTGATCCCCGGCGCGCAATCCTGGCCGACCTTCCTGCGCAACCGCAGCGAGCAGTTCGAGGCGCGCCTGAGCCTGGTCGAGATCCTCGAATCGCCGTCGGTGCTGCTGGCCGGGATGCACGGCTCGGTGCTGCCGATCGCGGTGTCGCACGGCGAGGGGCGCGCGGCCTTCGCCACCGACGCCGACCAGCAGCAGTGCACGGAGCGGCGCCTGGTCGCCTGCCGCTACAGCGACGGGCGCGGCAATGCGGCGCGGCTGTATCCCGCCAATCCCAACGGCGCGCCCGGCGGCGTGGCGGCGCTGACGACGCCCGACGGGCGGGCGACGATCATCATGCCGCATCCCGAACGCGTGTATCGCACGGTGCAGAATTCCTGGTATCCGCGCGACGCGGGCGAGGACAGCGGCTGGATGCGGCTGTTCCGCAACGCGCGCGCGTGGGTGGGCTAGCACCACTCCGCGACTGCGGCGCGAGGTGCCCGCGCGCGGCTAGCGCGAACGCTGCCGCAGCGCCTGCCGCACCGCCGCCTCGGCCAGCGGCCGCATCAGCGCATAGCCCGCGGCATTCGGATGCACGCCGTCATCGGCCAGCGTGGCCTTGAAGCCGCCGTGGCCGTCGTCGAGCACCGCGAAGTAATCGACGTAGACAAAGTGCTCGCGCGCCGCGTACGCGCGCAGCCAGCCATTCATTGCCGCGATCGCGGCCACCGGATCGACCTGGGGACGCCAGCCGAAGTGCGCTGCCGGCAGGATCGAGGCGAGGATCACGCGCACGCCGTGCGCGCGGGCCTGCTCGGCCATCGAGGCGATGTTCCCCTGGATGATCGCCAGCGAGGTGGGCCCGCCGTTGCCGGCGATGTCGTTGGTGCCGGCGAGGATGTGCACGACCGCCGGGTGCAGGTCGAGGACATCGGCGCGGAAACGCACCAGCATCTGTGCCGTGGTCTGCCCGCTGATGCCGCGATCGAGCCGCTGCGGGCCGAAGAACTCCGGCTGCAGGTTCTGCCAGTTGTCGGTCAGCGAGTCGCCGAAGAACACCACCCGCGAACGCGTGGCCGGTGGCAGGGCCGCGTTCGCCTGCTGGTAACGGCACAATTGGCCCCAGTCGCGGCTCAGCCAGTCGTGCATCCAGCTCTGGTAGGGATCCGCGCTCGCCTGGTGCGCGGCGGTGGGTTGCACCGGCACGCTGCGGCAAGGCTGGTCGGACACGCCGAGCTCCGCGTCGTCGGCCGCCGTTGCCGTCGACGCGGCCGCCGCCGTTGCGATCATCACGAACACCCAGGAGCCGGGAAATTTCCTGCTTGCGATTCGCACGGTCCGCTTCCCTCAGGCGTCGATGCGCCTGCCGCCGATCCAGGTCTGCTGCACATTATAGGCCTCATCGGCGATCAGCAGGTCGGCGCGGCAGCCCGGGGCCAGGCGGCCGTGGCTCGTGGCGAGCCCGAGGAACCGTGCCGGATATTCGCTCGCCATGCGCAGGGCATCGCTGGCGGGCAATCCCAGCATCGCGATCGCGTTGCGGACCGCGAGGCCCATGTCCAGCGCCGTGCCGGCCAGCGTACCCTGTTCGTCGACGCATACGCCCTCGGCGACCGAGATGGTGCGGCCCTGCAGCTGGAAGCTGCGCGCGTCCGTGCCGACCGGCGGCATCGCGTCGGTCACGAGCATGAAGCGGTCGCGGCGACGCGCGCGCAGCGCGACCATCAGCACGCGCGGGTCGACGTGGTGGCCGTCGACGATCATGCCGCAATAGGATTCGTCCTCGGCGAGCGCCGCGCCGACGGCGCCCGGTTCGCGCGGCGTCAGTTGCGACATCGCGTTGAACAGGTGCGTGAAGCCGCGCAGGCCGTGGCGCCGCGCGGTTTCGATCTCGGTGGCGGTGGCATTCGTGTGTCCGGCCGAGAGGATCA
Organism: Steroidobacteraceae bacterium; assembly: GCA_035542135.1. Lineage (GTDB taxonomy): Bacteria > Pseudomonadota > Gammaproteobacteria > Steroidobacterales > Steroidobacteraceae > FEN-1191. The sequence goes on from DATKLZ010000141.1 coordinate 43,323, forward strand.
CCCCGGCGGCGCACAGCTGGTCGAGCGCCTCCGGCTTCGACAGCTCCGGCGCCAGCGTGACCAGCGTGATGCCACGCCTGAGCGAACTGAGCAGCGCGACCGCTTCGCGCCCGAGTTCCAGGAAATGCGCGGCGTTGTGCACGCCCTTGCGCCGCTCGTTGAGGTACGGGCCTTCGATGTGGATGCCGAGCACGCCCGGCACGCCGGCCGCGATCGCCGCATCGACGGCGGCGATCGCCGTGGCGACCACGGCCAGGTCATCGCTGATCAGCGTGGGCAGGAAGCCGGTGGTGCCGAAGCGCGCGTGCGCGCGCGCAATCGTGCGGATGCCCTCGATGGTCGGCAGGTCGTTGAACAGCACGCCGCCGCCGCCGTTCACCTGCACGTCGATGAAACCGGGCAGCAGCAGCCGGCCGCGCAGATCGACCACGTTCGCGGCGCTTCGCGCCCGCGCATCGTCGGCGCCGACGATCGCGCTGATGTGATCGCCTTCGGCGAGCAGCGCCGCGTCGCGCACGAAACCCTCGCTGGTGAAGATCGGGCCGTTGCTGAAGGCGGTGATGCTCATAGGGTCTCGGTCACCTTGCGCAGGTGCGGCGGCCTGTCGGGATCGAGCCCGCGGCGGACCGCGAGCGCGGCGAGCATCCGGTAGGCGCTCGAGGCCAGCAGGATCGGCGCCAGCGCCGCCGGCGCCGGCCGGCTGGGCAATGTGACGGTACCGCTCGCGCTGGCGCCGGCGAGCAGCACGTCCACGCCGCGGGCCGCCAGCTCGGCGGCCAGCGCCTCGAGTCCCGGCCGCGTCGCATCGTCCTGCGCCAGGATCAGCGCCGGAAATCCGGGGCCGAGCAACGCCAGCGGGCCGTGTCGCACCTCCGCGCCGCTGTAGGCCTCTGCGTGCAGCGCGCAGGTCTCCTTGCATTTCAACGCCACCTCGCGCGCGACGCTGAGCCCGAGCCCGCGGCCGATCACGTACAGGTGACCGGCGCCCTCGAGCAGCGGGAGCGCCGCGCTCCAGTCCAGCTGCCAGCTGGCCTCGAGCGCCGCGGGCAGCGCGTGCAGATCGGCCAGCAGCCCCGCATCTCCCGTCCACTCGGCCGTCAGGTGCGCCAGCGCGCTCAGCGAAGCCAGGTAGGACTTGGTGGCGGCGACACTGCGCTCCACGCCGGCCAGCAGCGGAATGGCGAAGTCGGCTGCGGCGCACAGCGGTGCATCCGGGACGTTGCACAGTGCGATCACCAGCGCGCCGCTGCTGCGCGCGGCCGCGACGGTGGCCAGCAGGTCGGGACTCTTGCCGGACTGCGAAATGGCGATGAACAGGCAGTCGTGCAGGTCCTGGGCGATGCCATACACCGAGCTGACCGACGGCGCGGCGAACGCCGTCAGGACGCGGGCGCGTGTCTCGATGAGGTATTTGCCGTAGGTGGCCGCGTGGTCCGAGCTGCCGCGTGCGCAGGCGATCACGGCGCGCGGCCGGTGTTCACGGAGCCGTGCGCCGATGCTGGCCACCAGGCCGGCGTTGGCGCGCAGCTGCCGCGCCACGACGGCCGGCCCTTCGGCCGCTTCGGCCTCCATCAGGCTCACGGTCAGGTGCTCAATTCAGCCACGAAATCGTACACGTCGCCGCGATAGTAGGACTGCGAGAATTCGATCGCGCGTCCGTCGCGCAGCGAGCCGAGCCGTTCCACCAGCAACCCGGCCGCGCCCTCGGCCGACTTGAGCAGCTCGGCCTGCTCCGCGGTCAGCAATACCGCACGCAGGCGCTGCAGCGCGCGCGCCGGGCGCTGGTTGTTGCGTTCGAGCGCCTCGTACAGTGAATCGTGCACGGCATCGAGCGAGGGCAGGGCCGAGGCCACGATGGTCGCGTACTCGATCGCCATCGGTGCGTCGTCCGCGTAGCGCAGGCGGTTGAAGCGGTAGACCGGCGTGCCCGGGCTCAGCCGCAACGCCAGCGCCTCCTCGGGTGTGACCGTGCCGGAGGATTTCTTCAGCCACACGCTGCGCGGCGTGCGGCCGCGCGCGCGCATGTCCTCGGAGAACGAGGTGAGCATCGCGAAGTTCTTTTCAACGCGTGCCGACACGAAATTGCCCGAGCCCTGGCGGCGGATCAGCAGCCCCTCGGCAACCAGTCCGTCGAGTGCCTTGCGCACCGTGATGCGCGAGACCTTGAAGTCGGTCGCCAGGTCGCGCTCGGCCGGCAACGCGTCATCCGGCGAGAGCACCCGATTGTCGATCGCTGCCTTGAGCGCCCGCTGCAATTGCAGGTATAAGGGGAGGCTACCGCGCTCGTCGAGCGGGCCTACGGTCTTGGCGAGTGAACTCATCGGCCGGAGCCCCTTGCGATGGCTGCCCTGAACACCGCAATTTAATACCAAAAAGATACCAGTTACAAGACGGGGCGAGGGAATCAAGGGCGGGAATGCCTTTCTCACCCCGCAACATGCGGCATCCCGGCCTGCCCGGCCGGCGGGTGCCGATTGCGGTGCCCGTATACTGGTATTATCTTGGCTTTGTGTGGTCTGTGCTGTCGGACGGCGCTCGCATGGCATTCAGGCATGGCATCTAGGTTGCGTACGCGGTTGCCTTTTGTGGCTGCCGCGCTGGCGTGCGTCCTCATGCCCGGCCTCCCTCAAGTGGCGGCTGCGGCGGGCCCTGCGCCGCTCGCACTTCGATGGGAGGCGGTTCCCGCCGGCTCCGCGGTGGCGGCGCCACCAGACGGCGTGGCAGCACAATTCACGCTGACGGCGATGGGGCCACAGGGCGTGCCGGCAGGGGGCTGGTCGCTGTACTTCGACTGCGAGGAAGGCGTGCGGACCCGCGCAGCGGGCAACGGCTTCGGCATCGAACAGGTCGCCGGCACATCCTATCGCATGCGCCCCGGCCCGGACTTTCGCGGCCTTGCCCCGGGCGAGAGCGTTACCGTGCCCTTTGCGATGCTGGGCGCGCCGCACAATCCGCTGCAAGCGCCGATCGGTCCGTACTTTGCCCTCGACGCGGAGCCCGCATCCGCGGTGTCGATCGACCGCTACGTGGCGGCGCCGATTCCAGCCACCGGCGAGACGCGCACGCCGGCGCAGACCTATGACCGCAACGCCTCGATCACCGCGATGCCGGTCGAGTCGCTCCCGCCGGTGCTGCCGACACCGCGTCGTTACGCGCGCGGCAGCGGTACCCTGCGCTGGACTTCGATGCCCGCAATCATGGCATCGGCGGGCCTGGGCGCCGAAGCGGCCGCGGCTCGCGACATGCTGTTGCCCTTCTTCATGGGACCCGCACCGCCGCAGCGCCAGGGTGCGGCCGTGCTGCGCCTGTCGGTGGCGCGACTGCCTGGCGAGAGCTCGCCGGAAGCGTACCGATTGCGCATCGACCCGCGGCATGGCGTCAGCGTGGCCGGTAATTCGGCGGCGGGTGTCGCGCGCGGCCTGGAATCGCTGCGGCAATGGCTGCCGTTGCCGCCCGCGGGCCCAGCGGGGCTGGCCCTGCCGGAACTGCGCATCGATGATGCGCCGCGCTTTGCCTATCGCGGCTTCATGCTGGACGTGGCGCGCAATTTCCAGCCCAAGCCGGTGGTGCTGCGCGTACTCGACCTCATGGCGCGCTACAAGCTGAACGTGTTCCACTTCCATCTCACCGACGACGAGGGCTGGAGGCTCGAGATTGCCGGGTTGCCGGAACTGACCGAGGTCGGCGCACGGCGCGGGCACATCGGCACCGCGGGCGAGCATCTGCCGCCGGCATATGGATCGGGGCCCGACGTGCGCGGCCCGATGGGAAGCGGTTACTACACGCGCGCCGATTACATCGAGATCCTGCGCCATGCGGCCGCGCTCCACATCGAGGTGATTCCGGAGCTCGAGATGCCCGGGCATGCGCGCGCCGCCGTGGTGGCGATGGCCGAGCGCGCCCGCCGGCGGGCCGCGCAGGGTCGGTCCGATGCGGACGAGTACCTGCTGCACGACCGCGCCGACCGATCGGAATACAGCTCGGCGCAGCGGTACCGCGACAACGTCATGAACCCGGCGCTGCCGTCCACCTACGCGTTCATCGCCCATGTCGCCGACGAGGTGGCGGCGATGCACCGTGCCGCGGGCGTGCCGTTGCGCACGCTGCACGTGGGTGGCGATGAGTTGCCCGGCGGAGCGTGGGAGCGGTCGCCCGCCTGCGCGGAACTGATGCGGCGCGAGCATCTCGCCGGCCGCGACGGGTTGTGGGACTATTTCTACGGCCGCGTCGCGCGGTTGCTGCGCGACCGCGGCTTGCGCACCGCCGGCTGGGAGGAGCTCGGCGCTCGCCGCGTGCGCACGCCGGGCGGCGAACGGGTCGCGCCGAATCCGTCCGTGCGGGCGCGCGGCTACAGGCTCTACGTGTGGCGCAACATCGACGGCGCCGACGACCTGGCGTATCGACTCGCCAATGCCGGCTACGACACGGTGCTGACGCCGGCCTCGCGCCTCTACCTCGACATGAGCCCGTACCCCAGTCCGGAAGAGGGTGGGCAGACCTGGGCTGCCTACGTCGATCTCGACACGGTGTTCGACTACATTCCCTATGATGACAACCGCGTCGCGCCGGACAATCCCACGCCAAAGCCGGGCATGGAGCCGCTGAGCGCGGCCGGCCGGCGGCGCATCCTCGGCATCGAAGCGCCACTATTCAGCGAGACGCTGAATGAACCCTCGCGCCTCGGCTACATGCTGCTGCCGCGCTTGTTGGCCGCAGCCGAACGCGCCTGGGCTGCCGATCCCGCCTGGGCGCGCGAGTCCGATCCGGTTCGCGCCGCGCAATCGCACGCCGCGGCCTGGTCGGTGTTCGTCAACAAGCTCGGGCGCGATGTGTTGCCGCGCATCGATGCCGATTTTCCGGAGTTCCACTATCGCCTGCCGCCGCCTGGCCTGAAGCGCAAGGACGACGTGGTGCTCGCGAACGACCAGATTCCCGGCCTGACGCTGCGCTACACGCTCGATGGTTCGGTGCCCGATGCGCGCAGCCCACGCGTCGACGGCCCGATCGTCGCGAATGGCACGGTGCGCGTCGCCGCCTTCGACAGCCTGGGGCGGGCGGGCCGCGCCGCGCAGCTCGATGCCCGCCTGCCGCCGGGGCCGTAGGTAGCGACATGGACCAGTTTGAAGGCGGCGATTCCCTGTTGCGCCTGCTCGCGCCGCTCGCCGGTTGGGCGTTGCCGCTGGCCGAGGTTCCAGACCCGGTCTTCGCCGGCGGCATGGCCGGCGACGGCGTCGCGATCGATCCCACCGGCAGCGTCCTGCATGCGCCCTGTGACGGCACGGTCGTGCTGATGGGCGCCGCGCGGCACGCGCTGACGCTGCGCTCCGTCGCGGGCGATGTGCTGCTGCATGCGGGCATCGATACCGTCAGTCTCGGCGGCGAAGGATTCGTCCTGCGGGTGCGTGACGGCGAGGCGGTGCGCGCGGGCCAGCCGCTGCTCGAATTCGATCTCGATGCGATCGTGCGGCGCGCGCCGAGCGCCATCACGCCGGTGCTGCTCGTCGGCGGCAGGCCGGGCCAGGTCGTGCAACGGCAGGCCGGGCGTCGCGTCGCGGTCGGCGATTTCCTGTTCGCGGTGTCGATGCCGCATGGTGCCGTGGCGGGCGCGCGCACGGCGCAGGGCACGGGGCCCGCGATGCTGGCAGGCACCGGCGTGAGCCACGAATTCCGCATTCCCTTCGACCATGGACTGCATGCGCGGCCGGCCGCGCGCGTGGCGTCCGCGCTGGCCGGCATCGATGCGCAGGTCACGCTGCGCGTGCACGGACGGGAGGCCAGCGCGCGCAGCACCGTTGCGATGATGGCGCTCGGCGCCGCGCGCGGTGATCTCGTCAATGCGCAGATCAGCGGTCGTGACGCCGACGCCGCGTTGGCCGCGCTCTCACGGCTCTTCGAGCGCGCCACGGCCGAGCAGCCGGCGCGTGCAGCGCCGGCGCCGCAGCCGCCGCAGCCGCCGCCGGCGCCGTCGGCGGGCGAGGCCCTGCGCGCGATCATCGCGGCACGCGGTCTCGCGGTCGGCAGCGCAGTATTGCTCGAGGACGCGGACCCGCCGGTCGGCGCGGCGCTTGGTGATGCGACGGCCGAGCGCGAGCGGCTCGCGGCCGCGATCGCGGCCGTCAGCGCAAGCCTGCGTGAACTGGCGGAGTCGCTCCAGGGCGCGCGCCGTGGCGTGCTGGACGCGCATGTGGCGCTGCTCGCCGATCCCGGGCTGCGCGAGCAGGCGGGCGAACGGATCGCGCGCGGCGCGAGCGCCGGCGCTGCCTGGCGCGAGGCGCTGCGCGCCGCGGCCGGCGCGCTGGTTGCGCTCGATGATCCGCGCATGGCCGAACGCCGCGCCGACCTGCTCGACATCGAGCGCCAGGTGCTGCGCGTGCTGGGTGGCGCATCACCCTCCGCCGGCGCCACGCTGCCCGAGCGGGCCATCGTGCTGGCAACCGAGCTGCTGCCCTCGCAGCTGCTCACGCTGGATGTCGCGCGGCTGGCCGGCGTGTGCATGGCCGAGGGCGGCGCGACTTCGCACGTGGCGATCCTCGCCGCCTCGATGGGCCTGCCGATGCTGGTGGCCGCCGGGCCCGCGGTGCTGCGCATCGCCGCCGGCACGCCGCTCGTGCTCGACGCCGAGTCGGGTCTGCTGCTCGTTGCGCCACCCGCCACGGAGATGGCGCACATCACGGCGCAAATCGAAGCGCGCGAACGCGAGCGTGCCGCCGATGCCGCCGCGGCCGCGCAACCGGCGCGCACGCGCGATGGCGCGCTCGTGCACGTTTACTGCAACCTCGGCGCGGTCGCGGAAGCGGCCCCGGCCGTCGCGGCCGGCGCCGAAGGCTGCGGCCTGCTGCGCACCGAATTCCTGTTCCTCGAGCGCGCCACGGCGCCCGACGAGGACGAGCAGCTGGCGGAGTACCAGGCAATCGCCAGCGCGCTCGCCGGCCGCACGCTGACGATCCGCACGCTGGATGCCGGGGGCGACAAGCCGATCGCCTACCTGCCTTTGCCGCGCGAGGACAATCCCGCGCTCGGCCTGCGCGGCCTGCGCACGAGCCTCGCGCGCCCCGATCTGCTGGATGCGCAGCTGCGTGCGATCGTGCGCGTCGCGCCGGCCGGGCAGTGCCGGGTGCTGCTGCCGATGGTGACGGAGCCGGATGAAGTGCGCGGCGTGCGCGCGCAGCTGGCGGCGATCGCCGCCGGGTTCCGGGTGGCCGCGCCGAAGCTCGGCATCATGATCGAGACACCCGCCTCGGCGTTGCTCGCCGACCTGCTGTGCGCGGAAGCCGATTTCCTGTCCATCGGCAGCAATGACCTGTCGCAGTACACGCTGGCGATGGATCGGCTCCATCCGACGCTGGCCGCACGGCTGGATGCCGCGCATCCGGCGGTGCTGCGGCTGATCGAGCGCGCGGCGCAGGCGGGTGCTGCACGCGGCATCGAAGTCGGCGTCTGCGGGGCGCTCGCTTCCGACGCAGCGGCGGTTCCGCTGCTGCTGGGCCTCGGCGTGCGCGAGCTGTCCGTGGTGCCGGCGCAGATCCCGCGCATCAAGGGCCTGGTGCGCAGCCTGGCGCTGGCGGACTGCGCGCGGCTGGCACAGCGGGCGCTCGCGCTCGAGTCGGCGGCGGCGGTGCGCGCGATGGTGCGCGAATGGAGCGAGCGCCATGGCTAGGAACCTGGAAGGACTGCAACGGCTGGGTCGCGCGCTGATGCTGCCGATCGCGGTGCTGCCCGTGGCCGCCTTGCTGCTGCGGCTGGGGCAGCCCGACCTGCTGGACATCCACGTGCTGGCCGCGACCGGCGATGCGATCTTCTCCAACCTCGGCATGGTGTTCGCCGTCGGTGTCGCGGTCGGCTTCGCGCGCGAGAACCACGGCGCCGCGGGCCTGGCGAGCCTGGTGGGATTCCTCGTGGCGACGCACGGCGCCGAAGCGATGCTCAACGTTCCGGCCACCGTGACGGCCGGATTGAGCGGCGCCGCGGCGGACCTGGCCGCTTCGGCCTGGCGCTCGCAGCAGATGGCGAAGCTCAGCATGCCGGTCGGCGTGCTGTCCGGGCTGATCGCCGGCTTCGTCTACAACCGCTGGAGCGACATCCGGATGCCCAGCTACCTGGCATTCTTCGGCGGCCGCCGCTTCGTGCCGATCGCCACCGGCTGCATCGGCGTGCTGGTGGGCCTCGCCTTCGGCCTGGGCTGGCCGATGCTATCGCGCGGCATGGACTCGCTCACGCACGCCATCGTCGGCGCGGGATCTTTCGGGCTGTTCGCGTACGGCGTGCTGAATCGCGCGCTCATCGTCACCGGCCTGCATCACATCCTCAACAACCTCGTCTGGTTCCTGCTCGGCGACTACCATGGCGCCACCGGCGACCTGAAGCGCTTCTTCGCCGGTGATCCCACCGCCGGCGCGTTCATGAGCGGATTCTTCCCGGTGATGATGTTCGGCCTCCCCGGAGCCTGCCTGGCAATGTATCGCGCGGCCCGCCCCGAGCGCCGCCGCGCAGTCGGCGGGCTGCTGCTGTCGATCGCGTTGACCTCGTTCCTGACCGGCGTCACCGAGCCGATCGAATTCACGTTCATGTTCCTCGCACCGGCGCTGTACGCGCTGCATGCGGTGCTCACGGGTCTCGCCATGGTGCTGATGCATGCGCTCGGCGTGCACCTGGGCTTCGGCTTCTCGGCCGGGCTGTTCGACTACGTGCTCAATTTCTCGCTGGCGACCCGGCCGCTGTGGCTGCTGCCGATCGGCGCCGCGTATTTCGCCCTCTACTATGTGTTGTTCAGCTACGGCATCGCGCGCTTCAACCTGGCGACGCCGGGACGCGGCGCCCCCGAGGAGTCCGAGGCGAAGACCGGGGCCGCGGCGGAGAGCGTTGCGGCGTCGGGTCATCGGCCTGCTGCGCTGGTGCGCGCGCTCGGCGGCGCGGCAAATCTGGCTTCCATCGACGCCTGCACGACGCGCCTGCGGCTGACGGTCGTCGACGGCGCGCGCGTCGATGCGGCCGCGCTCGCGCAGCTCGGTGCGCTGGGCGTCGTGCGACCGTCGCCAAACGCCGTGCAAGTGGTGCTCGGACCCATCGCCGACCAGGTGGCGGGCGAGATGCGCGCGTACCTGCGTGATGGCGTGGCTGTCGTGGCGGGGCCGGGCGCCGCTCCCGCGCCGCTCGACTTCGCTGCGCTGCTGGCTGCGCTGGGCGGCGCCGGCAACATCACCGCAGTCGAGGCTCGAGCCGGGCGCGTGCTCGTCCGGGTCGCGCAAGCCCGATGCATCGACATGCCGACGCTCGAGGCCCTGGTCGCGCGCGGCGCGGTGACCACGCCGGCCGGTGTCGTCCATCTGCTGCTCGGGGCGCAGGCAGAGGCCGTTGCGGCCGGGCTACAGTCGGCGCGTACGGCCTAGATCCGCTCGGGCGATGCCCTCGGGACGAGCCGTGCCCTTCGGCTCGAACACCCCTTGATCTTTCTTCTTAGTGGTATTATATTGGATCTTAACTGGTGTTGGATGGGGGTATGCGTCACGGCACCGGTCATCACAGGGCCATCGCGCCGCGACGCCTTGGCGACGGGTACGACGCACCAGGAAGCCGCAGGAGTCAATCCATGAATCGGATCACTTTCGCCGTGAAATCAGCCCTCGGACTCGCAATGCTGGCGCCGCCCGCGCTGGTGTTTGCCCAGACCGCACCGGCCGTGCAGACAGCGGGCCTCGAGGAAGTGGTAGTGACTGGTATACGCCAGTCGGTGCAGCAATCGCTGGACGCGAAGCGCGCCGCCAACGAGGTGGTCGAGGTCGTGACGGCCGAGGACATCGGCAAGATGCCCGACAAGAATGTGGCGGATTCGCTCACCCGTGTCACCGGCGTGACCACGAGCTCTGCCAGCGCGAACGAAGGCGGCTTCGATGAACACGACCGCGTCAGCATGCGCGGCACCAACCCCAGCCTCACACAGACGCTGATCAACGGCCACGGCATCGCGGCCGGCGACTGGTTCGTCCTGAACCAGATCCAGCAGGTCGGGCGCAGTGTCAGCTACACGCTGTTGCCTTCCGAGCTGGTCAGCCAGGTTGTCGTGCACAAGAGCTCGCAGGCCTCGCTGGTCGAGGGCGGCGTGGCCGGTTCGGTCGACATCATCACGCGCAAGCCGCTCGACTTCAAAGACCCGCTGACCTTGCAGGCTGCCGCCGGTGTCGTCGATGCACGATTGCCCTCGAAGACCGACGGCCAGTACAACGCGCTGTTCAACTGGAAGAACGAGGGTGGAACCGTCGGCCTGCTGGTGCAGGGTTTCTGGGAATCGCGCCACCTGCGCCGCGACGGCGTCGAGCTGCTGGGTTACGAGCAGTTCGATCCGACCAGCGCCGTCGTGGCAGCGCACCCGGACCTCGCCAATGTCTATTATCCGGCGCTGATCGGCGCCGCGTTCTTCGAACAGAAGCGCGAGCGCAAGGGCGGCCTGGTCGACCTGGAGTTCAAGCCGACCGACGATGTGACCATCGACCTGTCAGGCTTCGCCTCGAAGCTCGAGGCCTCGAACTACAACCGCAACTACCTCGTATGGCTGACGCATTTCGTCAACCGCGGCTTCGGCCAGGGCCCGGATGACGGCTACACCGTGACCAACGGCACGCTGACGCAGGCGAGTTTCAGTGGCACCGGACACCCGACCACGCTCTATGGCGTGTATGACCAGATCTCGCGCCCCGATGAGAGTGCGAGCTCCAATTTCATCAACCTCGACGTGTCCTGGCGCAGCTCGGATGCGCTGACCTGGACCGGGCAGATCGGCACTTCGCAGGGCGACGGCAAGACGCCGACGCAGGACGTCTCGGAAACCGATCCGGGCACCGGCATGGGCGCGTCGTACTCGCTGCACGGCATCAACTCCGGGCCCGACTTCAACCTCGGCGCGACCAACAACACGACGCCGTTCCCGGGCGGCGTGCCAGTCGATTTCAACTGGATCTTCGGCGCGCAGAACATCGACGTGAAGGACAAGGAGACCTGGGCGAAGATCGACGGTGACTTCAAGGTCAACGATGACTCATGGACCGACTTCAAGTTCGGTGCGCGCTACCAGACCCACGAGCGTTCATCGGCGAATGCGCTCGCGCAAGGCCCGCTGGGCCAGGGTTCGAGCACGGCGCACTATCCGACCACGTGGTCGAACTATCCGTCCGACTTCAACACCTTTGGCGGTACGATTCCGACCGGCATCTGGTATTGGACGCCGGAACAGCTGGCCGCCTACAACGGCCCGGGTTTCGTGAATCGCGATCCCACGCAGCGCGCCTACTACCAGTACTGGTTCGACGTGAAGGAAAAGGACGCGGCAATCTACGGCCAGCTCGACTTCAAGGGCAGCCGCTGGGCCGCGAACGTCGGCGTGCGCGTCGTGCGCACACAGGAAGAGGCCACCACGTACACGCAGGTGCCGGCCAACTATCCGGGTGCGATCACGACATCCCTGTTCGGTCCGTTCGTCGGCATTCCGGTCGAGCACACCTACACCAACGTGCTCGAGAGCGCGAACCTGAAGGTGGACGTGCGGCCCGACCTCGTGGCGCGCTTCGCCGCGGCCAGCACGATGACCCGCGCCGACTACTCGGCATTGGCCGGGTTCACCGACCTGTCGCCGCCGGGCGCGATCGGTGGCACCGGCACAGGCACCGGCGGCAACCCCGATCTCAAGCCGATCCTGTCGAACAACCTGGATGCAGGGCTCGAGTGGTACTTCGCCAAGCGCTCGTTGCTGTCGGCGGGCCTGTTCTACATGGACCTGCAGAACTACGTCACCTACGGCTCGCAGACACTGAACTACTACACGATCGACAGCCTGCATCCGAGCGGCGCGGTCGTGCCGTACCAGCTGTCGGTGCCGGTCAACGCCACGGGCCGCGTGCAGGGCCTCGAGGTCGCGTACCAGCAGGCGCTGGGCGAGAACTTCGGAGTGCAGGCGAACTACACCTACGCCGACGGCAAGCAGACCTCGCTGGTCACGAACGGCGACGATCGGCTGGTGGGAACATCGAAGAACACCTACAACCTCAGCGGCTACTACGAGGATGCGCACTTCAGCGCGCGCCTGACCTACACCTACCGCTCGGCGTTCTTCAGCGGCCTGGACCGCAACACGGCCTTCTCGCAGGACGGCATCGGCAACCTGGCGGCCTCGCTCGCGTACACGCTCAACGACCACCTCTCGTTCTCGCTGGATGGCCAGAACCTGAACAACGCGACGCTCAAGTACTATGCACTGAACACTGACCAGCCGCGTGCTTTCTACAAGAACGGCCAGCAGTACTACTTCACCGTTCGCTTCAAGATGTAGCGGCGGCTCCGGCCGCGCCGATCCACCCCCGGGTCGGCGCGGCCGGTGATTGTACGGTGGTGGAGCGCGCCACCGGATCAGTGCATGCTTGTCCAGTGACCGCGACGCTCTATAACCAGTCGTCGATGCCCGCGGAGGCTCCCGCCGCCGCGGCGGCGCGCGGCCCCTGCCCGGTGCGCAGCGTTCTCATCGTCGGTGGCGGTACGGCCGGCTGGATGACCGCGTTGACGCTGGCACGTGCGCTCGAGGGTCGGGGTGTCACCATTACGCTCATCGAGTCTCCCACCGTGGGCATCATCGGCGTCGGCGAGGGCTCCACGCCCTGGCTGCGCGGGTTCTTCGAGGGCCTCGGCATCGAGGAGTCGGAATGGATGCCGGCCTGCGATGCCACGTACAAATGCGGCATCACATTCGAAGGCTGGTGCACGAAACCGGGGTTCGAGAGCTACTTCCATCCGTTCGCGTCGATGCTCGACAACCTGACGATGACGCAGTTCGTGCACAACGTCGAGGCGCGCGTCGGCGGCGCCGACGTGGAGGCGCACCCCAACCGCTTCTTCATCGCCGCGCGCCTGGCCGCGCGCCGACTGGCGCCGAAGGCGGCGGCCAACTTTCCGTTCGACATCTGGCACGGCTACCACTTCGATGCAACCTTGCTGGGCCAGTTCCTGCATCGCAAGGCGATCGAGCGGGGCGTCCGCTACCAGGCGGGCCACTTGACGCACGCCTCGACCGACGCCGCGGGCGGGATCACCGCCGTGCACACGCGCGAAGGCGACCGGCTCACGGCCGACCTGTACGTTGATTGCAGCGGCTTTGCGGGCCTGCTGATCGACAAGGCGCTGCAGACGCCGTACGTCAGCTTCGCCAGCAACCTGTTCAACGATGCGGCGGTGGCGATGCCTTCGCCGATCGGCGATTCGATTCCGTCGGAGACCGTGTCGACGGCGCTCAGGCACGGCTGGGCCTGGCGGATTCCACTGACCAGCCGCTACGGCAACGGCTACGTGTACAGCAGCCGTTATTGCTCCGCGGAGCAGGCGGAGCGGGAGTTGCGCGAGCACCTCGGTCTGCTCGACGCCGACGTGCCGGCGCGCCACCTCAACATGAAGTGCGGCCGGGTCACGCACCATTGGAATCGGAATTGTCTCGCAGTGGGACTGTCACAGGGCTTCATCGAACCGCTCGAAGCCACCGCGCTGTATTTCGTGCAGAAGACGGCGGCGAGCTTCGCCGACGTGCTGGTGCGCGGCGACCTGGGCGAATCCGCGCGAGCGCAGTTCAACCAGCAGGTGAACGGGCATTTCGAGGGCACGCGCGACTACATCGTCACGCACTTCAAGACCAACTCGCGCCGTGATACCGAGTACTGGCGCGACAATGCCGCGAACCCGAACATCTCGGAGCCGCTGAAGAAGCTGTACTCGCTGTGGATGGCCGGCCAGAGCATTGCCGGCGGCGTGCGCGAGCAGGCCATCGGCAAGGGCTATCCGGTGTTCTCGTGGTACTCGATCATGGCGGGCATGGGCATCTTTCCCGATCGTGAACAGCTGCGGCCGCCCACCGCAGGCGAGGCGCGCTTCCGCATGGCGGAGATCGACGACCTGCTCGAACGCAGCGCCAGCCATTTTCGCGATCACCGCGAAGTGCTGGCGCACATTCCGCCGCGGCGCGCGAGCCCCGGCCTGCAGATCTACCTGTGGTGAACCGCGCCCATGGCTAGGGCCGCCGGAACCGGCAATGCGCCGGCCGTCGCGCCGATTGCCGAATACACCGGCCTCGGCGACGACGATGTTCGCGAGCGCATCTTCAGCGCGCAACGACCGGCGGTGCTGCGGGGCTTCGTGCGCCATTGGCCGGCGGTGCAGGCCGGCAGGCACGGGAGTGCCGCGCTGGTGGACTACCTGCGGCGTTTCGATCGCGGCAGCCCGGTCGACGCCATCCTGACGCCGCCTGCAGTCCGCGGCCGCGTGTTCTATGACGAGACGATGAGCGGATTCAATTTCGTGCGCAATCGGCTGCCGGTCACGACCGTGGCCGAGCAGATCGTCCGTTACGCGGGCTTCGAGCAGCCGCCGGCGGTGGCGGCCCAGAGCGCACTGATCCGCGACTGCCTGCCCGGGTTCACGCTTGAAAACCCGCTCGCGGTGCTCGGTGAAGCCGTGCTGCCGCGCATCTGGCTGGGCAATGCCATCACGACGCCCATCCACCTGGACGAGTGGCAGAACATCGGTTGCGTCATC
>DATKLZ010000142.1:0-2928 GCA_035542135.1 Steroidobacteraceae bacterium
GATGACATCGCTGGCCGGGATGCCGTGGTCGGCCGCGCGCTCGACGATCTTCTTCGCGATCGCGAAGCGCACGTTCGGATCCTCGGAGATGCCGGTCTCGTCGTTCGAGATCGCCACCACCGCGGCGCCGTACTTCTTCACCAGCGGCAGCACCGATTCGAGCCGCTCTTCCTCGCCGGTGACCGAATTGACCAGCGCCTTGCCCTTGTAGACCGCGAGCCCCGCCTCGAGCGCGGCGACGATCGACGAGTCGATCGACAGCGGCACATCGGTGATGCTCTGCACGAGCTGCACGGCCTTCGCCAGGATCGCCGGCTCGTCGGCCAGCGGAATGCCCGCATTCACATCGAGCATCTGCGCGCCGGCCTCGACCTGCGCGCGCGCATCGGCCTCGACGCGGCTGAAATCGCCCGCCGCCATTTCGGCCGCCAGGATCTTGCGGCCGGTCGGGTTGATGCGCTCGCCGATGATGACGAACGGATGATCGAAGCCGATGACCACCTCGCGCTTGGCCGAACTAATCACCGTCTCAGTCATGGGGCAGTCCTCGTTTCGGTTTGTGGGTTGTCGCGGCCCGGATACCAGGGCACGCGGCCGGCGAGCACGCCGGAGCGTTCGACGATTTCAGGCACGGTCTGTTCCTGGCGATAGGCCATGATGTGCACGCCGGCGACGCCGCGCACCTCGCGCAATTCCTGGATCAGCTCGACGCACAGTTTCTGGCCTTCCTGCGCGGCATTCGGCCCGGCATCGGCGAGGCGCTTGATCACGGCATCCGGGATATGGAGCCCCGGCACGTTCGCGCGCATCCACTCGGCGGTCTTGGCCGCGCGCAAGGGGCCCACGCCGACCAGGATGAACACCTTGTCGAGCAGCCCCAGGTCCTCGATGCGCTTCATGAATTCGCGCAACACCGGCATGTCGTAGCAATACTGCGTCTGGATGAACTGCGCGCCGGCGGCGACCTTCTTCGCCACGCGCTGTGCGCGGAACTCGAGCGGGGCCGCGAACGGATTGGCGGCGCCACCCAGGAACACGCGCGGCGCGTAGGTGATCTTGCGCCCGCTGAGGAACCGGTGCTCGTCGCGCAGCGTCCTGGCGGTCTCCAGCAAGGTCACGGCATCCAGATCGAATACGGGCTTGGCCTGCGGATGGTCACCCGCCTGCACGCCATCGCCGCTCAGGCACAGCACGTTGCACACGCCCATCGCCGCGCCGCCGAGGATGTCGCCCTGGATCGCGATGCGGTTGCGGTCGCGGCAGGAGATCTGCATCACCGGCGCGTAGCCGACGCGCGTCAGCAGCGCGCAGACCGCCAGGCTCCCCATGTGGCAGTGCGCGCCGCTCCCGTCGGTGGCGTTGATCGCATCGACGTAGCCGTCGAAGATGCGCGCGCGGTCGTACACCTCCTGCGGATCGGCCGAGTCGGGCGGCGCCAGTTCGGTCGTGATCGCGAACTGTCCTGCGCGCAGCACGCGCTCGAGCCGGCCCGGCGAGGTGTGGCCCGGCAGGATCGGCAGCGGATAGCCCGGCACCGGCTCGTCGTCGAACTTCATGGCGGCGGCGCCGTCTTTTCGCGCACGACGCGCAACCACGCGGAGTGCCCCTGCAGCCGCCGGTCGACCGCATGCTGCACCTGGGCCAGCGAGTCCAGCCCGCCGGGGATGCGCGTCGCGCCGGCGTGCGCCTCGACCCAGACGCAGCGCATCTCGGGCTTGACCTCGCAGTGGCCGTTGTCGCGCACGCCGCCGCAGGGCCCGTTGCGCAGCTGCTTGGGGCAATTCATCGGGCAGGACATGCCCGTGGAACTCAGCACGCACTGGCCGCACATCTGGCAATCGAACAGCGCGCCCTTGACGAGGCGTTCCATCGCCGCCATCGGCCGCTCGAGGCGCTGGTAGCCGATCAATCGCCAGAGCGGATTGCAGGCGACCAGGAACGCCTCGAAGCCGCGGTAGAAGCCGTTGAGGCCGCGCGCATGGCGCACCGACCAGCGGCGCAGCGCGTACATCAGCCCGCCTCCCCGTCGCCCGGCGCCACGCTGCCGGGCTCGAGCCCGTGCGCGCGGACCAGCCGCTCGAGGTCCTCATCCGAGTAGCGCGCCTCGATCCGGGCGGCCTCGGCCTTTGCGATGGCTTCGAGCTCACCGCTCACCGGCATCGGATCGCTCCGTTTCCAGTCGGCGAGGTAGGCCGCCGAGCCGCCCTTGCCCGCGCGCATCGCGGCGCGATCCACGGCTTCCTGGAAGCGATGCGTGAGTTGCACCTTGGCCGTCTCCCGTCCCTGCCTGACGATGACCTGTGCCGGGATGTCACGCCACGAAATGATGATCAGCGCTGCCATGTGCCCCACTTGACCCGCTGCTCGGCGGGCGGCCCGACCGCCTCGCGCAACGCGGATTCCAGTTGCCCGTAACCGGTCTGCACGACGCTGAATTCGAGGCCGAGGCGCGCGGCGATCGCGCGGGCCTGCCCGATGTCGCTGTTTGCGCCGTCCTGCACCAGGTACACGACGCGCCGGTAATTGCGAAAATACTCCGCGATCAGCTGCGGGTGCCGGTCGATGCCGAGTGTCTGCGCCACCAGCCGCTCGAAGTGCCGCACCAGGAAATCGGTCAGGTAGAAGGTGCCCGGTTCCTGCCCGGCCAGTTCGCTGAAGCGCTGCGCGGTGGCATAGAACTCGTAGCAGTGCGCCCCCGGGAGCCGCTCGATGCCTTCCGCCTGCAGCAGCGCATCGAGCCGCCCGCCCGTGCCGCAATCGGCGTAGGCGACGAAGATCTTCGCGTAGCGCCCGCGCGCCGCGGCGATGGCCTCGCGCACGCGGCCGGGAATCTGGTCGGGAACATTGTGCAGCTCGGGCGGCAGGCACTGCACGTCGAGCGCCTGCCAGTCGTTGAGGCGGCGGAGCGCCGCGATCTCGTGCGCGAGC
>DATKLZ010000143.1:0-14204 GCA_035542135.1 Steroidobacteraceae bacterium
TCGTGCGCCATTGGCCGGCGGTGCAGGCCGGCAGGCACGGGAGTGCCGCGCTGGTGGACTACCTGCGGCGTTTCGATCGCGGCAGCCCGGTCGACGCCATCCTGACGCCGCCTGCAGTCCGCGGCCGGGTGTTCTATGACGAGACGATGAGCGGATTCAATTTCGTGCGCAATCGGCTGCCGGTCACGACCGTGGCCGAGCAGATCGTCCGTTACGCGGGTTTCGAGCAGCCGCCGGCGGTTGCCGTGCAGAGTGCGCTGATCCGCGATTGCCTGCCCGGGTTCCCGGACGAGAATCCGCTCGGCGTGCCCGGGGCGACGGTGCTGCCGCGCATCTGGCTGGGCAATGCCATCACGACGCCCATCCACCTGGACGAGTGGCAGAACATCGGTTGCGTCATCGGTGGCCGGCGCCGCTTCACGCTGTTCCCGCCGGAGCAGGTCGGGAATCTCTACATTGGTCCGCTGGACTTCGCGCCGACCGGCGTGCCGATGAGCCTGGTGCAGCTGCACGCGCCGGACTTTGCGCGCTTCCCGCGCTTCCGCGAGGCGCTGGCCGAGGCGATGTCGGCCGAGCTCGAGCCCGGCGATGCGATCTACATCCCGCCGCTGTGGTGGCACCACGTCGAATCGCTGGATCGCCTCAATGCGCTGGTGAACTACTGGTGGCACGCGCAGGCCGGCGAATCGGCCGGCGGTGCCTCATCGTTCCTCGCGCTGTTGCATGCGGTGCTGAGCGTGCGGCAGCTGCCGCCGCAGACGCGGCAGGCCTGGCGCGCATTGTTCGAGCACTACGTGTTCGGCCCGCAGGATGGGGTCACGGCGCACATCCCGCCGGAGCGGCGCGGCGTGCTCGGTGCGCTGTCGCCGGCCGAGCTGGCGCAGGCGCGCGCGAGGATCCTGGAGCGCCTCAAATAGCACGCGCCGCGTCGGCGCGCTTCAGCCCGACTGCGTGTTCTTCGGGGCGTTGAGGTTGCGGATCGATTCGTCGGCGAAGAACCGCCGCATCATCATGGCCTGCTGCAGCCGGCCCTTGCGCACGTAGACCTGGTAGAGCAGGTCCTTGGTGACTTCGAGCAGCACGCCGGCCAGTTGGTCGTCGAGCAGCGGCAGGCTCGGGTGCGGATCGTTGTCGCTTCCGAAGATCACGCGCTTGATGTCGATGAAGGTCGGGCTGTCGAGGTCGGCCATCGCCCGCACGTCGTTCAACTGGTCGAACACGCGCAGCTTCCCGGCTTCGCCGAGGTCGACGAACGCGGCCTGCATCGTGCGGCGGCACATGCTGGCGAAGGCGTTGTAGCTCGCGTTCGAAAAGCAGGCGAGGGCCTCGCGGAACAGCAGCTCGACCTCTTCGGGCAGGTAGGTGAAGCCGAACTTCTCTCGCGGGCGCTCGACCTCGCTGAACTGCGCGCCGAGCTCGACGCGGTTGTTGCCGAACATCTTGACCGGGAAGCGCAGGAAGATCGGGGCATTGCAGGAATCGCAACGGTAGACCACGCCGACCGCCTTCGGGCGGTGCGAGACGAGTTCGTCGAAGCTGGGCACCGCGATCGGCGTGATGTGCGAAAGCACCTGGCAATGCGGGCAGGTCAGGGCCAGGTTGGCTTCCTGTTCGTGATGCAGCCGGCCGCTGGCATCGATATGCGTCGACATATGCGCCTTGTCATCCCGCGCGGTCTGAAGTATCCCCTGGGCAGCCGCGGCGGTGGCCTCCAGTGTAGCCCAACGACCGTGGAGCGCTGCAAGGAATTTCCCTAGGTCGCGCTAGGGGTTACATAATCTCGCTCAGGTCGCCTCTAGCCGGTCAGCCGCTTGTACTTGACGCGGTGCGGCTGGTCGGCGTCATCGCCCTTGCGGCGGCGCAGGTCGGCGACGTAGTCCTGGTAATTGCCTTCGAACCAGACCACCTCGGAGTCGCCCTCGAAGGCGAGGATGTGCGTGGCGATGCGGTCGAGGAACCAGCGATCGTGCGAGATCACCACCGCGCAGCCGGGGAAATTCACCAGCGCCTCCTCCAGCGCGCGCAGCGTCTCGACGTCGAGGTCGTTGGTCGGCTCGTCGAGCAGCAGCACGTTGCCGCCGCCGCGCAGCACCTTGGCCAGGTGCACGCGGTTGCGCTCGCCGCCGGAGAGTTCGCCGATCAGCTGCTGTTGCTGCGTGCCCTTGAAGTTGAAACGCCCCACGTAGGCGCGCGAGGGCGTCTCGTAGTTGTCGACCTTGATGATGTCCTGCCCGCCGGAGATCTCGGCCCACACCGACTTCTTGTCATCGAGCGCCTGGCGCGACTGGTCGACGTAAGCGAGCTTCACGGTCGGGCCGATGCGGATCTCGCCGCCATCGGGCTTCTCGGCGCCGGTCAGCATGCGGAACAGCGTCGTCTTGCCCGCGCCGTTCGGGCCGATGATGCCGACGATGCCGCCGCGCGGCAGGCTGAAGGAGAGATTGTCGACCAGGAGCTTGTCGCCATAGCCCTTGCGCAGGTTCTTCACCTCGATGACGACATCGCCGAGCCGCGGGCCCGGCGGGATGTAGATCTCGTTGGTCTCGTTGCGCTCCTGGAACTCCTTCGAGGCCAGTTCCTCGTAGCGTGCGAGGCGCGCCTTGCTCTTGGCCTGGCGCGCCTTCGGGTTGGTGCGCACCCATTCGAGCTCGCGCGCCAGCGTCTTGCGCAGCGCGTCCTGCTCGCGCTCCTCGAGCGCGAGGCGCTTTTCCTTCTGCTCGAGCCACGAGGAATAGTTGCCCTCGTAGGGAATGCCGTGGCCGCGATCGAGCTCGAGGATCCACTGCGCGACGTTGTCGAGGAAGTAGCGGTCGTGCGTCACCGCGATGACGGTACTCGGATATTCCTCGAGGTAACGCTCGAGCCAGGCCACCGATTCGGCGTCGAGGTGGTTGGTCGGCTCGTCGAGCAGCAGCATGTCGGGCTGCGACAGCAGCAGCCGGCACAGCGCCACGCGGCGCTTCTCGCCGCCCGAGAGCTGGTCGATCTTCGCCTCCCACGGCGGCAGCCGCAGCGCGTCGGCCGCGATTTCGAGCTTGCGCTCGAGCTCCCAGCCGCCGGCGGCGTCGATCGCATCCTGCAGTTTCGCCTGCTCCTCGAGGAGCTTCGTCATCTGCTCCTCGTCCATCGGTTCGGCGAAGGCCTCGCTGATCGCGTTGAAACGCTGCAGCTTGGCGTAGATCTCGCCGACGCCCTCCATGACGTTGCCGCGCACGTCCTTGGCCGGATCGAGCCCGGGCTCCTGCGTGAGGAACCCGATCTTGATGCCGCTCTGCGCACGCGCCTCGCCGTCGATGTTGGTGTCGACGCCGGCCATGATCCGCAACAGCGTCGACTTGCCCGAGCCGTTGAGGCCCAGCACGCCGATCTTCGCGCCCGGGAAGAACGACAGGCTGATGTCGCGCAGGATCGTGCGCTTCGGCGGCACGACCTTGGAAACCCGGTTCATCGTGTAGATGTATTGCGCCATGTTGCCTTGCAGGGGGTGCGGTCGGCCGCGGGAGGGCGCGCATTATCGTTGAGGCCCCGGGCCTATGCCAACAGGCCCTTGTGATAGGCTGCGCCGCTGGTCCCCCTTGGGGTGAGTCCTTGAATCAACAGGATCCGCGGACGGCAGTGGCCATGAGCGAGCGGCAGGCACGCTATGGCTTCCCCGGCGGGCATCCCTTCGGTCCTGATCGCCACGGCGCGTTCCAGCGCGAATTCGAGCAGCGCGGGCTCGGCGGGCGCGTGACGCTGCTCGAGCCGGTGCAGGCGAGCGTCGAGGAGCTGCTGCTGTTCCACACGCCGGCCTACGTCGAATTCGTGCAACGCAGTTCCGAGCAGGGCGGCGGCTACCTCGATGCCGGCGACACGCCAAGCTTCCGCGGCGTGTACGAGGTCGCCGCCTGCGTCGTGGGCGGAAGCCTGGCGGCCAGCGAGTGGATCATGGCCGGCGAGCGGCGGCGCGCGTTCGCGCCGATCGCCGGGCTCCATCACGCCGCGCGCGACAAGGCGGCCGGCTTCTGCGTGTTCAACGACTGCGGCATCGTCATCGAGGCGCTGCGGCGCCGACACGGGCTGCAGCGCATCGCCTACGTCGACATCGATGCGCACCACGGCGACGGGGTCTACTACGCCTTCGATGACGATCCAGGGGTGATCTTCGCCGACATCCACGAGAGCGGCGAGACGCTCTATCCGGGTACCGGCAGCGAAGACGAGCGCGGGCGGGGCGCGGCCGCCGGCACGAAACTGAATATTCCATTGCCGGCGGGCTCCGGCGATGCGCAGTTCCGCGCCGCATGGCCGCGGGTGCTCGAGCACGTGGCGCGCCACGAGCCCGAGTTCGTGATACTGCAGTGTGGCGCCGACAGCGTCGCGGGCGACCCGCTGGCCAACCTGCGCTACTCGCCCGCGGCCCATGCGGGCGCCGCGCGCGACCTGCGCGTGCTGGCCGACGCTCTGGGGCACGGCCGGCTGCTGGCGCTCGGCGGCGGCGGCTACGACCGCGGCAACCTGGCCCGGGCCTGGACGGGTGTATTGGAGGCGCTCCTGGAACAGTGAGCGGCCCGGACTCGGTTACAATTCCGCTCCCCACCTCCACACGCTGCAAGGCCCCTGAACAATGTATTCCGCCAGCATGGACATCGCCGGCTTCGACCCCGAACTCCACGCCGCCATCGAAGGCGAGCGCCGTCGCCAGGAAGACCACATCGAGCTGATCGCGTCGGAGAACTACACCAGCCCGCGCGTGCTGGCCGCGCAAGGGTCCGTGCTGACCAACAAGTACGCGGAAGGGTATCCGGCGCGCCGCTACTACGGCGGCTGCGAGTACGTCGATATCGCCGAGCAGCTGGCGATCGACCGCGCGAAGCAGCTGTTCGGCGCCGACTACGCCAACGTGCAGCCGCATTCGGGTTCGCAGGCGAACGCCGCGGTCTACCTCGCGCTGCTGTCGCCCGGCGACACGATCCTCGGCATGAGCCTCGACCACGGCGGGCACCTGACGCACGGCGCCAAGGTGAATTTCTCCGGCAAGATCTTCCACGCGGTGCAGTACGGCGTCGAGGTGGCAACCGGGCTGATCGACTACGCGCAGGTCGAACGCCTGGCGCGCGAGCACCGGCCGAAGATGATCGTCGCGGGCTTCTCGGCCTATTCGCGCGTGCTCGACTTCGCGCGCTTCCGCGCGATCGCCGACGAGGTCGGCGCGCTGCTGTTCGTCGACATGGCGCACGTGGCGGGGCTGGTGGCGGCCGGGCAGTACCCGAACCCGGTGCCGATCGCCGATGTGGTCACGACCACGACGCACAAGACGCTGCGCGGTCCGCGCGGCGGGCTGATCCTGGCGCGCGCCAACGAGGCCATCACGAAGAAGCTGAACTCGATGGTGTTCCCGGGCACGCAGGGCGGGCCGTTGATGCACGTGATCGCCGCCAAGGCGGTCGCGCTGCTCGAGGCGTTGCAGCCCGAGTTCCGCGCCTACCAGGTGCAGGTGGTCGCCAACGCGCGCGCGATGGCCGCGGCACTGATGGAGCGCGGGCTCAAGATCGTTTCGGGCGGCACCGACAACCACCTGTTCCTCGTCGACCTGGGGCCGCGCAACTTCACCGGCAAGGACGCCGACGCGGCGCTCGGCCGCGCCAACATCACCGTCAACAAGAATGCGGTGCCCAACGATCCGCGCCCGCCGGCGATCACGAGCGGGCTGCGCATCGGCACGGCCGCCTCGACGACGCGCGGCTTCCGCGAGGCCGAGGTGCGCCGCGTGGCCGGCTGGATCGTCGATGTCGTCGAGGCCGAAGGGGCCGATGCGGTCGTGCGGCGCGTGCGCGGCGACGTGCTCGAGTTGTGCGGGCGCTTTCCCGTCTACCGCGCATGAGTGCCGCGACCCGGAACTGACCGCAGGCGCGCGCGTGCATTGCCCGTTCTGCAATCACGCCGATACCCGCGTGACCGATTCGCGCCTGGCCAGCGACGGTCGGCAGATCCGCCGCCGGCGCGAATGCCTCGACTGCGGTGAACGCTTCACCACCTTCGAAGTCGCCGAGCTGCTGTTGCCGCACGTCATCAAGAACGACGGCAGCCGTGAGCCGTTCGACGAGGCGAAGCTCAAGGCCGGCATGGTCAAGGCGCTGGAGAAGCGGCCGGTCGGGAGCGATGCGATCGAGGACGCGGTGGGGCGCATCTGCCATCGGTTGCGCGTGCTCGGCGAGCGCGAGGTGCCCTCGCGCCAGGTGGGCGAGCTGGTCATGGAGGAACTGCGCCATCTCGACGAGGTCGCGTACGTGCGCTACGCCTCGGTGTACCGCAGCTTCCAGGACGTGGAGGCATTCCGGGAGACGATCGACGGCCTGCGCCAGCATCGGCGCCGAGCGCCCCGCGGTGCGCCCGGGCGCGAGCAATTGCCGCTGCTGCCGGGCGACGGCGATGGCGCGGGCGCCGAAGCCAGGGCGAACCGGGGCAAGGGCAAGTGATGGGCGGGTGGACCACCGTCGACGAGCAGCACATGCGCCACGCGCTCGGCCTGGCGGCGCTCGGGTTGCACACCACCGCTCCCAATCCGCGCGTCGGCTGCGTGCTGGTGCGCGACGGGCGGGTGGTCGGCGAGGGCTGGCACGAGCGCGCCGGTGGTCCGCACGCCGAGGTGCGCGCGCTGCAGTCGGCCGGCGATGCGGCGCGCGGCGCGACCGCCTACGTCTCGCTCGAGCCCTGCGCAGCGCATGGGCGCACGCCGCCGTGCACCGAGGCGCTGGCGGCGGCAGGCGTGCGGTGCGTCACGTACGCCGCGGACGATCCTGATCCGCGCATGCGCGGCGGCGCGGCGGCGCTGCGCGCCGCGGGCATCGAAGTCGCCGGCGGCCTGCTGGCCGCCGAAGCGCGCGAGCTGAACATCGGCTTCTTCTCTCGTCACGAGCGCGGACGGCCCTGGGTGCGCGTCAAGCTCGCAGCCAGCCTCGATGGCCGCACCGCGCTCGCCGACGGGCGCAGCCAGTGGATCACGGGCGAAGCGGCCCGCGCCGACGTGCAACTGCAGCGCGCGCGCAGCTCGGTGGTCCTGAGCGGCGCGGGCACCGTGCTGCGGGACGATCCCGCGCTGAACGTGCGCATCGACGGCGCCACGCGCCAGCCGCTGCGCGCGGTGCTCGACAGCACATTGCGCGTGCCGCCATCGGCGCGCGTCTACGCGCCGCCCGGCCCGGCCGCCGTGTTCACGGCCAGCGCGGACGCGGCGCGCATCGGCGCGCTGCGCCAGGCGGGAGTGCAGGTCGAGCAGCTGGCCGCGGCCGAGGGAGGCGTCGATCTGTCCGCCGTCCTCGCGCGGCTGGCGGCGCTGCAGGCCAACGAGGTCTGGGTCGAGGCGGGCGCGCGCCTGGCCGGCGCGCTGCTCGCCGCCCAGCTGGCTGACGAACTCATCGTCTATCTCGCACCCTGCCTGCTGGGCCCGCAGGGCTTGCCGCTGGCGCAGCTGGCGGCGCCCGCGGGCCTCGATGAGCGGCTCAGGCTGCGTTATGTCGCCGTGGATCGCGTGGGCGCCGACCTGCGTATCATGGCGCGGCCCGCCATGGCGCGGGATTGACGCCAGGGCGCAGCGATGTTCACGGGGATCGTGCAGGCAGTCGGAACGATCGAGAGCGTCGAGGGGCGCGGGGGCGACCTGCGGCTGCGCGTCGATGCGAGCGGCATCGATGCCGCGCGGCGCCAGGGCGGCGACAGCGTGGCCGTCGCCGGCGTGTGCCTGACCGTGGCGCAGTTGACGCCGCGCGGCTTCGAGGCCGACGTGTCGCGCGAGACGCTGGATCACACGACGATCGGCGGCTGGCGCGCGGGCACGCGCGTCAATCTCGAGCCGGCGCTGCGTGCCGGCGATGCGCTCGGCGGCCACATGGTTTCCGGCCACGTCGACGGCCGCGCCGAACTGCTCGGCATCAGCGGCGATGCACGTTCGCGGCGCCTGCGGGTGCGGGTGCCGGCGGGGCTCGAGCGCTACGTGGCGCGCAAGGGCTCGGTGACGCTCGATGGCGTGAGCCTCACCGTCAACGAGGTCGATGGCCGCGAATTCGGCGTCAACCTCGTACCGCACACGCTGGCGGCCACCACGCTCGGGACGCTCGAGCCGGGCGCGCAGCTGAACCTCGAGATCGACCTGATGGCGCGCTACGTGGAACGCCTGGCGTCGCGGTGAACGACATTTATGAGCAATACAAACAATGTATTACAATATAAACGTAGAAATAACATCACGCGCGTGGCCGGCATGGAACTGAACAGCACCGAAGAGATCCTCGAGGAACTGCGTGCCGGCCGCATGGTCGTCATCATGGACGACGAAGATCGCGAGAACGAGGGCGACCTGCTGATGGTGGCCGAGAAGGTCTCGGCCGCCGACATCAACTTCATGGCGCGCTTCGGCCGCGGCCTGATCTGCCTGA
The DNA here is from genome assembly GCA_035542135.1 of Steroidobacteraceae bacterium. Taxonomy (GTDB): domain Bacteria; phylum Pseudomonadota; class Gammaproteobacteria; order Steroidobacterales; family Steroidobacteraceae; genus FEN-1191. The sequence continues at coordinate 8,415 of DATKLZ010000143.1, forward strand.
CGCTGACGCCCGAGCGTTGCGCGCAGCTGCGCCTGCCGCTGATGGTCACCGAGACCAATCGCGAGCAGCGCACGAACTTCACCGTGTCGATCGAGGCCGCCGAGGGCGTGACCACCGGCATCTCGGCCTACGACCGCGCGCACACCGTGCGCACGGCGGTCGCTCCCGAGGCGCGCGCCGAGCACCTGCGGCAGCCCGGGCATGTGTTCCCGATCATGGCGCAGCCCGGCGGCGTGCTGACGCGCGCCGGGCACACCGAGGCCGGCTGCGACCTGGCGAGGCTGGCCGGCTTCCAGCCCGCGGCCGTCATCGTCGAGATCATGAACGAGGACGGCACGATGGCGCGCCGCCCGCAGCTCGAGGAGTTCGCGCGTACGCACAAGCTGAAGATCGGCAGCATCGCCGACCTGATCCGCTACCGCCTGCGCAACGAGCGTTCGGTCGAGCGCATCGCCGAACAGCGCGTGCGCACCGAGCATGGCGAATTCCGGCTGTACGCCTACGAGGACCACGTGAATCGCGACGTGCACCTCGCGCTGGTGCGCGGCACGCTCGATGCGGGCGCGACGCCGTGCGTGCGCGTGCACCTCGTCGACACGCTGCGCGACGTGCTCGGCGTGCGCGATGCGAGCGGCGCCTGGACGCTGCGCGCCGCGCTCGCGCGCATCGCCGCCGAGCCCTGCGGCGTCGTGGTGATCCTGCGCCAGGGCGAATCGCCGCGCGAGCTGGCCGACGCGGTGCGCGCGACCGCGCGCGGCGATGAACGCGGCGAGCGCGCCCGCGCCCCGGGCGGCGCGGTGTTGCGCACCATCGGCGTCGGCGCCCAGATCCTGCAGGACCTGGGCGTGCGGCGCATGCAGGTGCTGTCGGCGCCGAAGCACGTGCACGGCCTCGCGGCCTTCGGCCTCGAGATCGTCGGCTATATCGACGACGCCGGTTAGCTATACTGGCCGCATGGGACAAGCTGCGGAGGCCGCGCCCACGACTGCGGCGGGGCTGCGCCTCGCCGTCGTGGCCGCGCGCTACAACGAGGAACTGGTCGACCAGCTGGTCGCGGGCGCGCGGGCTGCGTGGCTCGCCGCCGGGGGTGCGCCCGATGGGCTGCGCGTCGAGCGCGTCCCCGGCGCCTTCGAGCTGCCGCTCGCCGCGCAGCTGTTGGCGCGCAGCGGCCGCTACGATGCGATCGTCGCGCTCGGCTGCGTGATCCGCGGCGACACCGCGCACTTCGACTTCGTGGCCGGCGAGTGCGCGCGTGGCCTGCAGCAGGTCATGCTGGCGACGTCCGTGCCGGTGGCGTTTGGCGTTCTGACCACCGAGAACGACATGCAGGCCCGCGAACGGGCGGCGCCCGGCCCCGGCAACAAGGGCGCCGAAGCCCTGCAGACCGCGCTCGCGATGGCGCAGTTCGCGCGACGCGCGTAGGCGCCGCGGCGATGGCCGGCAAGTTCAATCCGCAGCACGCGGCGCGGGCACTGGCGCGGCGCCTGGCCGTGCAGGCGCTGTACCGCTGGCAGCTCAACGCGTCGCCGTGCGCCGAGCTGCTGCAGGAATTCGCCACGGATGCCGACATGCCGAAGGCCGACGGCGAGTATTTCCGCGCACTGGTGCAGCAGGCGATCGATGAGCACGCGGCCCTCGACGCGGCGCTCGCCCCGTTCCTGGCCCGCGAAGCGGCGGGCCTCGATCCGGTGGAGCATGCCGTGCTGCTCATCGCCACGATCGAACTGCGCCATCGTCCGCAGGTGCCTTACCGCGTCGTCATCGATGAAGCAGTGGGGCTGGCGCGCCGCTTCGGCGCGACCGACGGCCACAAGTTCGTCAACGGCGTGCTCGATCGCGCCGCCCGCGCCTGGCGACCGGACGAGCGCTGAGCGGACGGCCGGGCGAGGGCGCGATGGACGAAGCGGCGATCATCGAACGGTTCTTCCGCCATCTCGGCGCGGTGCGCACCGACGTCGTGCTGGGCATCGGCGACGATGCGGCGCTGTTGCGCCCGCCGCCGGGTTTCGACCTGGCGCTCACGACCGACTCACTCGTCGAGAACGTGCATTTCCTGCCCGGCAGCGCGCCGCGGTCGCTCGGCCACCGCGCACTGGCGGTGAACCTCAGCGACCTGGCGGCGATGGGCGCGCAGCCGGGCTGGGCGCTGCTGTCGCTGGCGCTGCCCTCGATCGACGAGAGCTGGCTCGGTGAGTTCGCGACCGGCCTCGGGCGGCTCGCGCGCGGGCACGAGGTGGCGCTGGTCGGGGGAAACCTGAGCCGCGGTCCGCTGAACATCACGCTGCAGCTTGCCGGCTTCGTGCCCGCGGGCACCGCGCTGCGCCGCAGCGGCGCGCGCGCCGGTGACGAGGTATGGGTCAGCGGCACGCTCGGCGATGCGGCGCGTGGCCGCCTCGCCGTGGGCGCCGCGGTCGATGCCTCCTCCGCATGGTTGCGCCAGCGCTTCGAATACCCTTCGCCGCGCGTGGCCCTCGGCGAGGCGTTGCGCGGCGTCGCCACCGCCTGCATCGACCTGTCGGATGGGTTGCTGGCCGACCTGCCGCGGCTCGCCTCCGCCAGCGGATGCGGCGCCGTGCTCGAGGTCGACCGCCTGCCGCTGTCCGAAGCGCTGGTCGCCGCGGCGCGTGCCGCGCCTGGCGGCGAACCCTGGCAGACCGCGCTGCTGGGCGGGGAAGACTACGAGCTGTGCTTCACGGCTCCGCCCGCTGCGGCGGCCGCGCTGGCCGACATCGCCGCGCGCGTCGCCGTGCCGCTCACCCGCTGCGGCGCCCTGCGCGCCGCGGGCGGCCTGGAGCTGCGCCGCGGCGGCGACGTGATCCAGTTCTCGCAACCGCCGTTCGGGCATTTCCCCGCCTAGGGTTCCGGCAAAGGGCGGCACCCCCGAAGGGGATGCGATGCAGGTCACAGACCCACCGCGGGGCCCTCCGTATCCTCGGATCCGCATCCGCAGGCGCAATGGTCGGACCCCCTTATCAAGATGGCCGTGTCAGCAGCTCCCAGTCCCAAAGTGCGCGCGATTCCGGAGCGGATCGGCAAGTACCTCATCATCAATGAGGTGGGGCGCGGCAGCACCGGCACCGTGTACCTCTCGCACGACCCGTACTACGGGCGCGACGTGGCGATCAAGGTCTACACGATGGACATCGCCGGCGACGACGAGCGCGCCCGCGTCACCCGCAAGATGTTCCTGTCGGAGGCGCACATGGTGGGCATGCTGCACCACCCGAACATCCTGCCGATCTACGACGCCGGCGAAGAGAACGGCCATTGCTACATCGTCACCGAGCACGTGCACGGCGCGCGCACGCTGGCGGCCTACTGCCGACCCGACAACCTGCTGCGCGTCGACGATGTCGTGGAGCTCATGTTCAAGTGCGCCAAGGCGCTGCACTACGCGCACTCGCGCGGCGTGATCCACCGCGACATCAAGCCCTCGAACATCATGCTCACGCAGGACAGCGACGTGCGCATCATCGATTTCGGCATCGCACTGGTGGCCGACTCGGACATCTCGCGCATCGAGGGCATCGCCGGGAGCCCGAGCTACATGTCGCCCGAGCAGGTGCAGAGCCTCGAACTCACCAATGCTTCCGACCTGTACTCGCTCGGCGCTGTCATGTACGAACTGCTGACCGGCAACCGGCCGTTCCGGGCCGGGAACCTGGCGAAGCTCCTGCACCAGATCGTGTACGCGACGCCGCCGCCGATCCACACGCTGCGGAGCGATGTGCCCGAGGAACTCGAGGTGGTGGTCGCCACCGCGATGCAGAAGGATCCGTCGCGCCGCCAGAAGAGCGGCCTCGACCTGGCCGCCGAGCTGACGCGCGTGCACCAGCAGCTGCGCCAGAAGAACTCGCGCATGGACCAGCAGGAGCAGTTCGGCCTGCTGCGCCGCCTGAAGTTCTTCCACGAGTTCTCCCACGCCGAGATCGTCGAGGTGATGCGCGCCAGCCACTGGCAGGACTACGCCAGCGGCGAGGAGATCGTCAAGGAAGGCGAGATGGACGATCGCTTCTACATCCTGGTCAGCGGCAACTGCTCGGTGGAGCGCAATGGTGCCTCGGTCGGCATGCTCTCGACCGGCGAGTGCTTCGGCGAGACCAGCTACGTGCAGGGCGCCAAGCGCAACGCGACGATCCGCGCGGCGGGCGACGTCACCGTGATCAAGGTCAGCTCGACGCTGCTCGAGCAGGTGTCGGCTTCCTGCCAGCTGCGCTTCAACCGCGTGTTCCTGCGCGCGCTGATCGGAAGGTTGCAGGGCGTGGAGTTCAAGGCGAGCTGAGGCTCTTGCGGGCCCGCGCCCGGGTTGCATTCACGGCGCTCTGGTGGCGCGCGGATCGCAAAATGCCGCGGACGGCATTTTGCGCCGTGCCCTCGCGCGGCCTGGCGGCTTGGCCCAATGGAGTCATCGCAAGACACAGCGGCGCACTGGCCGCCGCCGACGGCCGCGCGCGGCGCGCCACAAGTCGCGCCGCGAACGCAATCCGGACGCGGGCCTGCGAGCACCTCAGCCTCGCGGTCTCCTGAACGCATGGTTGTGCGCGGTGCTTCGCGCCGCGTCCGCGCATCCACGGGCGCATGCCCTCAATGATCGCGAAACGCACCAAGTGCGGGTAATTCGCGTAGGCGCGGTCGCATGCCAGTTCGCTTTGGCGCGACTTGCGGCGCGCCGAGCGCGGACGCAGGCGCCGGCCGGTGCTCCATTCAATTACGCGTTGGTCCACGTGGCGTCGGCGCCCGTCCGCGCGAGGGCATGGCAGGAAACGCCGTCCGCGGCGTTTCCTGATCCACGCGCCGCCAGAGCGCCATAGCGAACTGGCGTGCGACCGTGCTTGCCCGGCTTATCCGCTCTTGTGCTTGTCGCGCTCGATGAGCGCGTACGCCGAGTGGTTGTGGATCGACTCGAAATTCTCGCTCTCGACGACATACGCGCTGATGCGCGGCTCGGCATCGAGGCGCAAGGCCACGTCGCGCACCATGTCCTCGACGAACTTCGGATTGTCGTAGGCGCGCTCGGTCACGTACTTTTCGTCGGGGCGCTTGAGGATGCCGTACAGCTCGCACGAGGCCTCGGATTCGGCTACGTCGATCAGTTCCTCGATCCACATGTGCTCGTGCAGCCGCGCCTTGATGGTCACGTGCGAGCGCTGGTTGTGCGCGCCACGCTCGGAGATCTTCTTCGAGCAGGGGCACAGGCTCGTGACCGGCACGACCACCCGCACCCACATGATGGTCTCGCCGTGGCAGCACTCGCCGATCAGCGCGGCCTGGTAGTCCATCAGGCTCTCGACGCCCGAGATCGGGGCGCGCTTGCTGACGAAATAGGGAAAGCTCATTTCGATATGGCCGGCGTCGGCATCGAGGCGCTGCGTCATCTCGACCAGCATCTTGCGGAACGAGTCGACCGAGATCTCGCGCGCGTGGTGCAGCACCTCGACGAAGCGCGACATGTGCGTGCCCTTGAAGTTGTGCGGCAGGTTCACGTACATGTTGAAGGTGGCGACGGTGTGCTGCTCGCCATCCGAACGGTCCTTGACGCGCACCGGATGGCGGATGTCCTTGATGCCAACCCGATCAATGGCGATGTGGCGCGTGTCGGCGCGGCTTTGCACGTCCTCGACGGCCACCTTGCTGCGTTCGCGATCAGCCACGGCGATATCCATGGGGAGTTCCTTGCAGGTCTGCTCAGGCGGGCCCGGCGTGGGCCGCAGCAGCCATTCTGGTGGCGGCGCGGCCGCTATTCAAGGTGCGGGCCTGGGGCAGCCACCAACGCTCGATGGCGGCGAGCAC
>DATKLZ010000144.1:0-5186 GCA_035542135.1 Steroidobacteraceae bacterium
GCGCCAGCGAGTGAAACGGGAAACCGGTGCAGCCTTCGAGGCGATCCCGGTGCTGCCCCCGCAACGGTAAGTGAGTCGATTCGGGTCACGAGAGCCACTGTGCCTTGAGAGCACGGGAAGGCGACCCGGAAGGGCTAGCCCACTCACGAGTCCGGAGACCGGCCTGGCAGACGAACCGCGGTGCGGAGGGCATCGGGCGGCGCCCGTGCCCACTCGACTTCGCACGCGGCGACCCCCCAAGCCTTCGGCAACGCGGCCACTCGATCCGAACGCGAGCCATGCGGGCGAGCATGGCCAGGAGAGTTGCCGATGTCCACGTCCATTCGTACGGGCCTCGTGGCCCTGGGTGCGCTGCTGCCACTGGCAGCCGCGCAGGCGCAGCAGGCGGCGCCCGCTGCCGCCAGCAATGATCTCGTGTTGAGCGAGATCATCATCACCGCGACGCGCGTCGCGCAACCGGCCAACGAGGCGCTGGAGCCGATCGTGCTGATCGATCGCGCCGCGCTCGAGGATTCGCTCGCGAGCGATGTCGGCGATGTGCTGCGCTTCCATGCCGGCATCGACCTCGGCCGCTCCGGAGGCCCGGGCCAGCCGCTGTCGTTGTTCATCCGCGGCACGAAGAGCGACCAGTCGATCGTCATGATCGACGGCGTGCGCATCAATCCGGGCACCTACGGCGGCGCGCCGCTCCAGAACCTGGCGCCCGAACTGTTCGAGCGCATCGAGATCGTCAAGGGTCCGCGCTCGGCGATCTACGGCACGGATGCGATCGGCGGCGTCGTCAACCTGGTCACGCGACGCAGCGGGCCCGATGGCGTCGATGCCATGGTGGGGTACGGGCGCTATAGCACCGGCGAGTTCTCGCTGGCCGGGCACTACGAGGCCGGCGCTTCGCTGCTGCAGGCGGCGCTCACCGGCGAGCGATCGGACGGCTTCCCCACCTTCACGGCCGACACCGTTGATCGCGGCTACAAGAACCTCTCCGGCACGCTGACCGCGCAGACGCGCCTCGCGGGGCTCGAACTCGGCGCGCTGTATTGGCGCGCCGCCGGCCGCTCCGATTACGCGAACCAGCTCTACGGGAACGACTTCCCGTACCCGGTGATCGGCTATTCCGCCGCCGACGAGGATTTCGCCGACAGCGTGTTCGCCGTGCATGCGGCGGGCAACATCAGCGATCCCTGGCACATGCGCCTCACGCTGAGCCGCAATGTCGATGACCTGCGCCAGAACCAGGCCGACCCGTACGACCTGAACCTCGCGAAGGACTACGACATCACCGCGCGCAACACGGTCGACCTGCAAAACGACGTGACGATTGGCGGCGGCAGCGTCGGGCAGGTGCTCACCTTCGGCGTGATCCTGGCGCAGGAGCACACCGACTCGCTCTCGTTCGGCACGCAGTACGCCGTGAGCACGAACGCGCAGACCTATTACCTGCAGGACCAGCTCAAGCTCGGCTCGAGCCGGCTGCTGCTCGCCGGCGGCGACTACCGGCATCCCGCCTTCGGCAATCACGCCACGTGGAACGCCGAATACGGCTACTCGGCCAGCGGCCGGCTGTTGCTGACGCTCTCCGCCGGCACGGCGTTCCGCGCGCCGTCGGCCACCGACCGCTTCGGCTACGGCGCGAACCCCGATCTGCTGCCCGAGCAGTCGCGCAACGTCGAGGCCGGCATCAAATGGCGCGTCGGCGCGACGCAGCAGCTGGGCGTCGCGGCGTTCCAGAACACGATCGACGAGCTGATCACGACGATCTATGCGCCGCCGGCGTACAGCCCGTTGAACATCAACATCGACCGCGCGCGCATCCGCGGCATCGAGGCGAGCTGGGACGCGCAGCTCGATGCCTGGTCGCTGCACGCGGAAGGCGACTGGCAGGACCCGCGCAACCTGGCCGACGACAGCCTGCTGCTGCGGCGCGCCCGCCAGGGCTTCGTGCTGGGCGCCGCGCGCCGCTTCAGCCGCGGCGAGGCGGGCGTCGACCTGCTGCAGTCCGGGCCGCGCGCCGACACCGACGTGGCGAGCGGTGCGCCGGTCACGGATGGCGGCTACGTGCTGCTCGGATTGCACGCGAAGTTCGCGCTCACGCCGGCCTGGTCGCTGACGGCGAGGCTCGAGAACGCGCTCGACCGGCGCTACGAGCTCTCGAGCGGCTACAACACGGCGGGCCGCGCGCTGTTCGTCGCCACGCGCTTCAGCTTCCGTTGAATGCCGGCGGCAACCCGCGCGCCGCGGTGCGCGAGCGCACCGCGCTGCGCCTTCGCGCAGCTCCGGCAGCGCGCGACTCGCGCTAGAATCGGCCTATGGCATCCCGGGAACTTGAATGCGCGCTCGAGGCGGCACGCGCCGCCGCCGAGATCGCCACGCGCCTGTACCGCAGCAACCTCGCCGTGCGCATCAAGGAGGACCGCACGCCGGTGACCGAGGCCGACGTACAGTGCGAGCGCGCGATCCGCGCGGTGCTCGAGGCGCAGTTCCCGGGCTACGGCTTCTACGGCGAAGAGACCGGCCAGCGCGCGATGGATGCCGAGCACGTGTGGCTCGTCGATCCGATCGACGGCACGAAATCGTTCGTGCGCGACACGCCGTTCTTCTCCACGCAGATCGCGCTGCGGCGCGCCGGCAAGCTGGTGCTGGGCGTGTCGAGCGCGCCCGCCTACGGCGAGCTCGCCTGGGCCGAGCAGGGCGGCGGCGCGTTCCTGAACGGCGAGCCGGTCCGCGTCAGCAGCATCGGCGCGCTGTCGGAAGCGATCCTGTCGACCGGGAATCTCAAGACGCTGGCCGCCTCGACGGTGGGCTGGCGGCGTTTTGGCACGCTGGTCGGGCGCATCAGCCGGCTGCGCGGCTACGGCGACTTCGTGCACTACCACCTGCTGGCGCGCGGCGCGCTCGATGTCGTGATCGAGTCGGACGTGAACATCCTCGACATCGCGGCGCTCAGTGTCATCGTCACCGAGGCCGGCGGCCGCTTCACGGCGCTCGACGGGAGCGAGGTCGATCTGGACACCACCACGGTGCTGGCGGCGAACGCGACGCTCCATGCGCCGGTGCTGGCGGCTATGCGGGAATGAACGCGCGGCGGCCCGCGCCCGACAGCTCGCGCATCGGCGTCGCGTAGAGGAGCGAGAGCTCCTCGGCGTTCAATACTTCGCTGGTGCGCCCGAGCCGCCACCGCCCGTCGCCGTGCATCAGCAGCACGCGATCGGCGCAGCGTTCGGCGAGCGCGGGATCGTGGAGCGTCGCGATGACGGCGGCGCCGGCCGCGCAGCGCTCGCGGAAGGCCAGCAGCACGTCGACCTGGTGGTGCGGGTCGAGGTGGTTGGTCGGCTCATCGAGCAGGTAGACCTGCGGCTCCTGCGCCAGGAGCCCCGCCATCGCCGCGCGGCGCTGCTCGCCGCCGGAGAGCGTGGCGAGCAGGCGCGCGCCGAAGCCCGCCACGCCCATGCGCTCGAGCGCCGCCTGCGCGATCGCGTGGTCCCGCGGCGATTCGCCGCGCAGCCAGCCGATGTGCGGATGGCGGCCGAGGAGCGTCGCCTCGAACACCGACAGCGGCAGCGCGTCCTCGCGATCCTGCGGCAGGAATGCGAGCCGGCGCGCGATCTCGCTGCGCGCGAGCGCAGCGAGCGGCACGCCGCCCAGCGTCACCGCGCCGGTGGCCGGGGCGCGCAGGCCCGCCAGCGTGTGCAGTGTGAGGCTCTTGCCGCTGCCGTTGCGGCCGAGCACGGCGAGGAACTCGCCGGGCTGCAGCGTGAATTCGAGATCGGCCAGCAGCGTGCGCTCGCCGGCGTGCACGCCCAGGCCCCGTGCGCCGAGCAATCCGGCGGCAGGCGGCGGCACGTCGGGCGGCGGGGAGTCGATCATGGCTTCAGCCAGCCGATCTCGAGCGCCGTGGCCGGCCCGACCCGCACCTGCGAGAGGTCATCGGGCATGACCTGTTGTCCGGGCGCGAGCGGAATGCGCCCCGCCATGATCTCGGCGTAGCGCTGCGGATAGCGCGGCACGAGGTTCGGCTCCGCGAAGCCCAGCGGGTACAGCGGCACGTTGCTGTCGAAGGCGTACTTGTCGGAGGCGCCGAAGGTGTGCAGCAGTTCGTGCGTCGTCACGATCGCATTCTGCGCGGTCTGCGCGCGGTCCGCGAACAGATGCACGACGCCCATCAGGCCACGCTGCAATCCGACCGAGTCCGGCAGCACGGGGCTCGCGGCCGGGTCGTGGTACAGCAGGAACAGCGCGATCTGCGGCCGCGCGCGTTCGATGGACCCGATCGCCCGCAGGCGGTAGTAGCGCAGGCGCAGCACCCACCCGATGCGGCCGAAGAATCCCGCGTCCGCGGCGAGTTCGGGCGGCCGATCGCTGCGCGGCGGATACAGCTTGATGTCGATCGGCTCGGCGATCGCGATGCCGTAGCGGTGCGCTTCGCTGGCGATGAAGTCGGCGACCGGCTGCAGCTCCGGCTGGCGCAGTTGCGCGATGTAGTCGGCGGCGGCCGCGCTGCCGTCGGCATTGACGGGGAAGGCGCCCACGCGGACGGTGTGCTCCCAGCTGCGGGTGCGCTCGCGGTCGAGCCAGCTGCCGACCGCGACGATCGCCAGCACGATCATCAGGATCGTGATGCGCACGGTACGCCACATCAGCCGCCGGCCCCTGGACGCTCAGCGGTTCACGGCTGCAGCCGCGTCACCGACCAGGGGCCGGGCTCGAAGGCATCGCCGTGCGGCGTCAGCGTGCGCTGCCAGCGCGCGCGATCGTGGATGCGCGCACTCCCCTCGACCCACAACTCGACCGCCTCGGCCCACAGGTGGAAGCCGCCCCAGTGCGGTGGACGGGCGATGCGCAGGCCCGGATCGGGCGCCTCGTCATCGACATCCGGCGCCGGCAGCGCGAGGCGCAACGCGGTCTTCGCGACATTCGCCAGCAGCTCGGCGCGCGAGCCGATCGGTTCGCTCTGCTGGCTGGCCCAAGCGCCCAATCGGCTGCGCCAGTTGCGGCTGGCGAAGTAGGCATCGCTCTCGGCGGCCGGGGCGCGCACGATGCGGCCCTCCACGCGCAGCTGGCGGTGCAGCGCATCCCAGTGCATGACCACGGCCGCCTGCGCGCGCGCTTCGAGCTCGCGGCCCTTGCGCGAGCGATAGTTCGTATAGAAAGTCAGGTACCCGGGCCGCGGCGTGATCTGCTTGCACAGC
>DATKLZ010000145.1:0-2432 GCA_035542135.1 Steroidobacteraceae bacterium
GCGCTTTTCACCGGGCAGCCCCGGGCCGAACTGGCGCGGCGCACGATTCGTGCTGGTCTTGAAGCGCGTGTTGCCCCACCCACCCTTGCCGCCCTGCGCGACTTTCAGTTCCATGCCGGCGGACTTCAGGTCGCCGAGCACTTCACCGGTCTCCGAATCGCTCACCACGGTGCCTACGGGCACCGCGATGTACAGGTCTTCGCCGCTGCGTCCGGTGCAATCGTTGCTCGAGCCGCCCTCGCCCACCTGCGCGCGATAGGTGCGCTGGATGCGGAAATCGGCCAGCGTGTTGATGCCCTCGGCCGCGCGCAGCAGCACGCTGCCGCCGCTCCCGCCATCGCCCCCGTCCGGCCCGCCGAAGGGGTTGGATTTCTCGCGCCGGAAGCTGGCTGAGCCGCGACCACCGTTGCCCGCCTGCACGCGCAGCGTCGCTTCGTCGACGAATTTCATCCGGCCAGCTTACGCTTAATTACGGGCGCCGCGCGGCCCGCAAACAAAAACCCCGGCACGCGGCCGGGGTCTGGCGCACCGCGGGGCGGCGGGCCCCTTCAGCTCTTGGCCGCGTCGGTCGCGTCGGGCTGCACGCTGACGTAGAGGTGCTGCGCGGCGCCGCGACGACGGAAACTGACGCGGCCGTGCTTCAGCGCGAACAGCGTGTGGTCGGTGCCGATGCCGACGTTGTCGCCGGCGCGCACCTGCGTGCCGCGTTGGCGGATGATGATGTTGCCGGCGAGCACCTGCTGGCCGCCGAAGGCCTTCACGCCGAGGCGCTTGCTGTGGGAATCGCGGCCGTTACGGGTGCTGCCGCCTGCTTTCTTGTGTGCCATGTGACGCGTCGACTCCGGGAAATCTCAGGCGTTGATCGCCGTGACACGCACCTGCGTGTATTTCTGGCGGTGGTTCTTCATGCGCAGGTAGTGCTTGCGGCGCCGGAACTTGACGATCGACACCTTGTCGCCCTGGCCGTGCGATTCGACCGTGGCGAGCACCTTGCTGCCCTTGAGCTTGGGCTTGCCGACCGTGATCTTGTCGCCGTCGGCGATCAGCAGCACGTCGTTGAACTCGACCGTGGTGCCGGGAGCGGCCGCCAGCAACTCGATGCGCAGCACGCCGTCCTTCTCCACCCGATACTGTTTGCCGCCCGTGGCGATGACCGCGTACATTTGCCTGCAAAGCTCCGTATGATTCGCTGCCCGCCGGTTGAAAGGCGTGGAGCGCCAAAAAGGACGCGCATTCTACTCAGGGCTGGCCGCCACGGTCAAACTTGGGTTTCTCGAGGAGAAACAGGCAGTTGAACAGTGTGCTCAAGCCCATGGCGAGCGGCCCGGAACCGGCCGGACAGCCGGCGCCCGGTTCGGCCGCGGCGCTCGAGGCGATCCGCGAACTGGTGCGCGCCGACCTGGCGGCCGTCGATGAGAGCATCCGCAACGGCCTGAAGAGCGCCGTGCCGCTGGTCGATGAGATCGCCGAACACATCATCGGCGGTGGCGGCAAGCGGCTGCGCCCGCTCCTGGTCGTGCTCGCCGGCCGCGCCTGCGGGGCGGGCATCAAGGCGCCGGGCGGCACGGCGCCGCTCCATATCCAGTCCGCCGCGTTCATCGAGTTCATCCATACGGCGACGCTCCTGCATGACGACGTCGTCGACATGTCCTCGCTCCGCCGCGGCCGCGACACCGCCAACGAAGTATTCGGCAACCAGGCCAGCGTGCTGGTCGGCGATTTCGTCTATTCGCGCGCCTTCCAGATGATGGCCGCGGTGCGCTCGCAGCGCGTCATCGAGATCATGTCGGAGGCCACGAACGTGATCGCCGAGGGCGAGGTGCTGCAGCTGATGAACGCCCGCGACCCGGATACGACCGAGCAGCGCTACCTCGAGGTGATCCACCGCAAGACCGCGCAGCTGTTCCAGGCCGGCGCCGAGGTTGCGGCCGTCGTCAGCGGCGCGCCGGTCGAGCAGCAGCGCGCGCTGGCCCGTTACGGCCGGCACCTCGGCACCGCCTACCAGCTCATCGACGACGTGCTCGACTACGACTCCGATCCGCAGACCCGCGGCAAGAACCTCGGCGATGACCTCGCCGAGGGCAAACCCACGCTGCCGCTGATCCATGCGCTGCGGCAGAGCGACGCGGCCACTGCGGAGCTGATCCGCAAGGCGATTGCCGGCGACGGCCTCGCGCAGCTCGGCGCGATCCTGGCCGCAATTGAATCGACCGGGGGGCTTGAGTACACTGCGCGGCTCGCGCAAGCCGAGGCAGAACAGGCGCTCGCCGCACTCGCGGCGCTGCCCGACACGCCGTTCCGCTCCGGTCTCGCCGCGCTGGCCCGCTTCGCGATCGAACGCAGGCATTGAGTCGAGATTTCGGGGTGTAGCTCAGCCTGGTAGAGCGCTACGTTCGGGACGTATAGGTCGCAGGTTCAAATCCTGTCACCCC
>DATKLZ010000146.1:0-3837 GCA_035542135.1 Steroidobacteraceae bacterium
AGTTCGCGGACGCGCCGGGCGATGAGCTGCGTGTATTGCGAGCCGAAGTCGACGATCAATACACGGTCGGCATGGATATCAGGAGACGCGGTAATTGGGCGCCTCCTTGGTGATCGACACGTCGTGCACGTGGCTCTCGCGCACGCCGGCGCTGGTGATGCGCACGAACACCGGGCGCGTGCGCATCTGTTCGATGTTGCTGCTGCCGGTGTAGCCCATCGCCGCGCGCAGGCCGCCGGCGAGCTGGTACAGGATCGCCACCAGGCTCCCCTTGTAGGGCACGCGGCCTTCGACGCCCTCGGGCACGAGCTTCTCGAGCTCGCTGCTGGTGTCCTGGAAATAGCGGTCGGCCGAGCCGTGCTTGTCGCCCATCGCGCCGAGCGAGCCCATGCCGCGATACGACTTGTACGAGGCGCCCTGGTACAGCTCGACTTCGCCCGGTGATTCCTCGGTGCCGGCGAAGAGTCCGCCGATCATGACCGCATGCGCACCCGCCGCGATCGCCTTGGCCAGGTCGCCGGAATACCGGATGCCGCCATCGGCAATCAGCGGCACGCCCTTCGCGGCCAGCGCCTCGGCGACGTTGGCGACCGCGCTGATCTGCGGCACGCCGACGCCGGCGACCACTCGCGTCGTACAGATCGAACCCGGACCGATGCCCACCTTGACACAATCCGCGCCGACACCGACCAGGTCGAGCGCCGCCTCGCGCGTGACGATGTTGCCTGCGACGAGTTGCAGGTCGCCCCAGTGCGCCTTGAGCTTGGCGACCATGTCGAGCACGCCGCGCGAATGGCCGTGCGACGTGTCGACCACAATGACGTCGACGCCGGCTTCGCGCAGCGCCGCCACGCGATCGACGGTGTCGGGCGAGGTGCCGACCGCCGCGCCGACGCGCAGGCGCCCGGTGCTGTCCTTGCTGGCGCGCGGGAATTCGGTGGCCTTCTGGAAATCCTTGACGGTGATCATGCCGCGCAGTTCGTCATCGACGCCGACCACCAGCACCTTCTCGATGCGGTGCTTGTGCAGCAGGCGCTGCACTTCGTCCTTCGGCGCGCCCTCGCGCACGGTGACGAGGCGTTCTTTCGGCGTCATGACCGTCGACACCGGCGCGTCGAGCTTGCGCTCGAAGCGCAGGTCGCGGTGCGTGACGATGCCGACCACCTTCGCGCCGCTGACGACCGGCACGCCGGAGATGCCACGCGCTCGCGTCAGTTCGATGACCTGGCGGATGGTGGCGTCCGGCGACACCGTGATGGGATCGGCGATGACCCCGCTTTCGAATTTCTTGACGTGCCCGACTTCGCGCGCCTGCGCGTCGATCGACATGTTCTTGTGGATGACGCCCATGCCGCCTTCCTGCGCCATCGTGATGGCCAGGCGCGCCTCGGTGACGGTGTCCATGGCCGCGGAAAGCAGCGGCAGCCCGATGCGGATGCCGCGTGTCAGCTGCGTCGAGAGGTCGACCTCGCGCGGCAGCACGTCGGACCGCGCGGGCACGAGCAACACATCGTCAAAGGTGAGCGCTTCTTCGAGAATTCGCATGGCGTCGCGTCCCAAAAAGAAGCGCGCCATTGTACTGGCGCGCGCGGCCTTGCGCCAGTCCGATGAGAGCCTGCCACGCGGGCATTGAAACCAGAAGACTTTTGACGGACCGGATTCGGTCTTCATGTCCGCGTGCAGCGCGCCGCGCCGCCCGCTAGAGTGGCCGCATGCCGATGGAATCCATGCCCCAACGCACGGTGCTGAGCGTCGCCGCGCTCAATCGCGCCGCACGTACGCTCATCGAAGGCGGTTTCGGCGTCGTGTGGGTCGAGGGCGAGATCTCCAACTTCTCGCGGCCGGCCTCGGGCCACTGGTACTTCACGCTGAAGGACCGCGAGGCGCAGCTGCGCTGCACGATGTGGCGGCCGCGCAATGTGCTGCTGCGCTTCACCCCGCGCGACGGGCAACTGGTGCAGGCGCGCGGGCGCGTCAGCCTGTACGAGGCCCGCGGGGAGTTCCAGCTGGTCGTCGAGCACCTGGAAGACGCCGGCGCCGGCGCGCTGCAGCGCGCCTACGAGGAACTGCGCGCGCGCCTCGGCGCCGAAGGCCTGTTCGCGGCCGGGCGCAAGCGCGCGCTGCCGGCGGCCCCGGCCTGCGTCGGCGTGGTCACCTCGCCCACCGGCGCCGCGTTGCGCGACATCCTGCACGTGCTGGCGCAGCGTTTTCCCGCGGCGGCGGTGATCGTCTACCCGGTGCCGGTGCAGGGCGCCGCCGCGGCGCCGGCCATTGCCGCGGCGCTGGACCGGGCGAGCGAGCGCGCCGAGTGCGACGTGCTGATCCTGGCGCGCGGCGGCGGTTCGCTCGAGGACCTGTGGGCCTTCAATGACGAGGGCGTGGCGCGGGCGATCGTCCGCTGCGCCATGCCGGTCGTCGCCGGCATCGGCCACGAGACGGACGTGACGATCGCCGACTTCGCCGCCGACGTGCGCGCGCCGACGCCGACCGCCGCGGCGCAAATGGCGGTGCCCGACCGGCGCGTGTGGCTGCAGCGGCTGGCGCTGCTGGCGCAGCGCTTCGGCAGCGCGATGCGCCGCAAGCTGGCCGACGACGCGGCGCAGCTGCGCACGCTGGCCGAGCGCCTGCAGCGCGCCCATCCGGGCACGCGGCTGGCGCAGCACGCGCAACGGCTCGACGAACTGGAGCAGCGCCTGCAGCAGGCGTTGCGCACGCGGCTGCAACTGGCCGCGGCGCCACTGGCGCCATTGCGCTCCCGGCTCGATGCCGCGTGGGCCCGCATCGCGGCCGCGGCGCAGGCCCGCCTCGACCTCGCCACGCGCGCGCTCAACGCCATCAGCCCGCTCGCCACGATGGAGCGCGGCTTCGCGATCGTGTTGCGAGGCGACCGCGGCACGCTGGTTCGCCGCCTGGCCGACGCACCGGTCGGATCCACCATCGAGGCGCACCTGGTCGACGGCGTGCTGGTGGCGCAGGTCACCGGCCAGCGTGGAACGGGCGGCGGCGGCGCCGGCGGGGACGGCCATTGAAGCACGCGGCCACCACCCGCGCGGCGCGTAGCGCGTTGGCCTGCCTCATGGTGGCGGGCGCCCTGTCGGCCTCGTGGTTCGCGGCGGCCGCGGGCGCCACCGCGGCGGCGCAGGCGCGCCTGCCGCGCGCGAGCGCGGTGCCCGGCGGCGTCGTGCTGTTGCACGTGCCCGCGCCGCGCGAAGCCGCGCAGCAGGCGCCGACCGAAGCGCCGGGCGCGCCGCGCGCGTGGTTCGGCGATGCGCCGGTCATGCTGCTGCCGCGCAGCGGCGAGTCTGGACGGGGCTGGCTGGCGGTGGTCGGCCTGCCCCTGTCGCAACCGCCGGGCCCCGCGCAGGTGCGCATCGAGGGATTGCCGCAGGGCGCGACGATGGTGGGCTTCACGGTGAAACCCGCGCACTACCGCACGCAGCGGCTGCGGGTGCCGCCGGCGCAGGTCGACCTCTCGGCCGCCGACCTGGCGCGCGTCGCCGCCGAGCACGAGCGCATCCACGCCGTGCTCGCCGCCTTTTCGTCCACGCCGCCGGCCAGCCTGCGGCTCGCGCCGCCGATCGACGGTCCACGCTCGAGCTCCTTCGGCCTGCGGCGGTTCTTCAACGGAGCGGCGCGCGATCCGCACAGCGGCATGGACATCGCGGCCCGCGCCGGCACGCCGGTGCGCGCCGCCGCCGCCGGCGTGGTCAGTGACACCGGCAGCTACTTCTTCAACGGCAACACCGTGCTGATCGACCACGGCGCCGGGCTCATCACGATGTACTGCCACCTCTCGCGCATCGACGTGCAGGCCGGCCAGCGCGTCGAGGCTGGCGA
>DATKLZ010000147.1:0-33861 GCA_035542135.1 Steroidobacteraceae bacterium
CGGCGAGGGCGTGGTCGGCGAGCAGCCGCACCTGCAGCCGGGCCAGGGCTTCCGCTACTCGAGCGGCGCGGTGCTGGAAACCCCGGTCGGCGCCATGCACGGCAGCTACCAGATGCTCGGCGACGACGGCCAGCAGTTCGATGCGCCGATCCCGGCATTCCGGCTCGCCAAGCCGGGTCTGCTGCACTAGGGCCGGTCTGCGCCCGTTCACCTGGCGCGCGCGCTGACATGTCTCGCTGGGCGATCGGCGACGTTCAGGGCTGCTGCGCCGAGCTCGAGGAGCTGCTGCGGCGCATCCGCTTCAACGCCGACCGCGACCTGCTGTGGTTCACCGGCGACCTCGTCAATCGCGGCCCGCAATCGCTGGCCACGCTCCGTCGCGTGCGCTCGCTCGCGGCCAACGCGATCGTCGTGCTCGGCAACCATGACCTGCACCTGCTGGCCGCCGCCTTCGTGCCGGGGCAGAAACTGCGGCGTGGCGACACGCTCGATGAGGTGCTTGCGGCCGCCGATCGCGACGCGCTGCTCGGCTGGCTGCTGGAACGCCCGCTGGCCCACTACGATGGCGCGCGCGACGACCTGCTGGTGCACGCCGGGCTCGTGCCGCAATGGCACGCCCGGCAGGCCTCGCAGCTGGCGGGCGAGGTCGCGCAGGCGCTGCGGCACGATCCGCGCGCAGTGCTCGGCTCGATGTACGGCGACGAGCCCGACCGGTGGGACGAACGACTGCAGGGCGCGGAGCGGCGGCGATTCATCATCAACGTGCTCACGCGGCTGCGGGTGTGCACCGCGCAGGGTCGCGTCGACCTGCGCCAGAAGGGCGCGCCCGGCGACGCGCGCGCGCCATGGATGCCGTGGTTCAAGGTGCCCGGGCGCGCCAGCGCGGCAAGCCGCGTGGTCTTCGGCCACTGGTCGACGCTGGGCTACTACCGCGGCGACGGCGTGCTCGGCCTCGATACCGGCTGCGTCTGGGGCGGTGCGCTGACCGCCGTCAATCTCGATGACGAGCAGGCGCCGCCGGTGAGCGTCAAGGCGCGCGGCGCCGCCGCCAGCGACTAGGCTGGCGGCGGCGCATGGGCGGGATTTCCGCCCGGTCGCTCCTCAAAACTTCGCGCGCACCCCGAGCGCATAGCGAGTTTCGAACTGCGTGGTGTTCAGCTTCATGTCCGGCCAGACCAGGTAGTATTTTTCCTTCTCGCCGGTCAGGTTCGAGCCGTCGATGAACACCTGGAAATGCTTCGCGAAGCTGTAGCTTGCCGAGGCATCGAGATAGAAGGTCGGTTCCTGGTACTCCTCGAAGCCGGTGATGCCGCCGTAGTCCTGCTCGACCGCGCGCTTCGAGCGGTAGTTGCCCGCCACGCGGGCCTCGAAGCCATTGCCCTGGTACCAGAGGATCAGGTTGGCCTGCTCCTTGGAGTTTTCCTGGAACGGAATCGTGTTGCCCGCCACGTCGGTGCCGACATTGCTCGGTGAATACGTGAAGTTGACGTCGACGCCTGTGTTGGCGAGCTTGCCCGGCAGGAAGTCGAAGGCCTGCTTCCAGCCGAACTCAAGGCCGTGGAGCGACTTGCCGCTGCCCTGGCTCGGGCCGCTGATGCCGACGCAGCGGTTGCGCACCACGCCGTCCTGGTCGGGCAGGTCGCAACGGGTCGTGCCCGCCTGAGCGATGAAGCTCGCGACATCGACATAGAAGGCCGCGATGCTGAGCATGCTGGAGCGGCTGATGTAGTACTCGAGCGACAGGTCGTAGTTCGTCGAACGCCACGGATCGAGGTTCGGGTTGCCGCCCTGCTGCCCGCCATAGACCGCGAACACGGCCGGCGGACCCGCGGTGAAGGCGTAGTTCAGCGTCAGGCCGCCGCCCCACTGGTCGAGATCGAGCAGCTGCATGTTCTTCGAGAACGCGGCACGCAGCTTCAGCTTCGGCGTCAGATCCACGAACAGGTTCGCCACCGGCAACACGTCGGTGAAGCTGCGGTCGGTATGGATGATGCCGCCATCGTGGGGATTGACGTAGTAGGCCACGGCATCCGGGCTGACGCTGTGCTGGTCGATGCCGAGCTCCGTGCGGATCAGCTTGACGCCGACGTTCGCGCCGAACGGATGGCTGCCGTTGCCGCTGAAATTCGCCTGCAAGTAGCCCGTGGTCTGGTTCACCTTCACTTTCCACGTGCCGGCGGGATCATGGTCGCGGATCTCGCCCGGGTAGAGCGCATTCTGGAACGCCAGCACGTCGTCCATGATTTTCGGATCGAGTGCATTGACGCTGATGCCCTGCACGTCGGCCAGGTGGTTGTACAGGCGCGTGTTGTTCGCGATCATCGCGCCCAGCTGGCTCGGGTTCAGGCCCACGAGCGGATTGGCGCGGTAGAAGCCCGTGACTGGGTCGCCCGCCTTGCAGGCGCCGGCGATGCCCTGGCCGTCTAGCACGATGTCGCCCGCCTTGTAGTGCTGGTAACAGCCGTCGGGAACTGGAATGCGGGTGGACAAGTCCTCCTCGCCCGTGACCGGATCGACCGGGTTGTAGTACGCCAGTCCGGCGTAGACCGGCGCGATCAGCGCGAAGTTCTCGTTGTCCGCGGTGCGATTGCCCTGGCGCAGGCCGAAATCGAGGCGCAGGTTCCGGTCGGCGAATTTGTAGTGGCCGTCGGCGCGCAGCACGTCCATGGTCGAGCTGCGGTCGTAGTCACCTTCCGACGTCACGGTCTTCAGCGCATACGCGTCGGGATTCTGCATCGTGGCCAGCAGCGCCGGCGGCAGCGTGATGCCGAGATGGTCGCCGCCGAAATTGATGGCCGCCGGCACGGTGTTGGGGGCGATGCCATACGGATTGAACACGCGCGGGCCGTCGGGTGTCGCGTACGCATAGTTGTTCGGGTGCGCCGGATCCTGCGGCGCGTCGACCGGATCGTTCTTCCAGATCGTTCCATCCGACAGCGCATACTGCAGGTAGCTCTCCATGTGCAGCGCGCTCGCGCTCGCATGGATGGCACGCACTTCGCCGGTGAATTGACCGCCGTTGTCGTAGCTCAGCTGCAGGTTGAAATTGCGCGACTGCGTCTTGGTGACGTTGTCATCGGAGTAGGTCTCGATGTCGCCGATGTAGAACTGGCGGCTCGAGGTGACGTAGAAGTCGGCGAGCGGCGCGCCGCTGTCGGCGCCGTTGTAGCCATCGTAGACCTGCACGCCGGTGTTGCGTGCGGTCAACGGGATGAAACTGGCCCCGTCCCAGTTCGCGGAGTTCAGCTGGTAGCCGGTCTGCCGGTCGTAGCTCTTCTGGTTGGTGTAGAACATGTCAGAGATCAGCTTGAACCCGCTGCCCAGGTCCGCCTGCAGCGAGAGGTTGAAGCCCAGCCGCTTCTTCTCGATCTGCTCGTCGATCGCCGCGTAGTCGGCGGTGTTGTAGAACACGCCGTTGGCCTTGCCGTCGCCGTTGACGTCGACATCGCAGCCGTGGCCGTCGCTCGAGGTGTCGAAGTAGTGCGTCGGATCGTCGGGATTGCCGCCGTAGATGCAGTTCGCCGGATGCAGCAGCGTGATGCCGGAGGGGATCGGCCCGCCGTTGAACGCGCCCAGGAATCCGGTATCTCCTACGGTATTGTCGGAACTCTCGCTGACCAGCTCGCCGCTGTACTGGCCCATGCCGTCGAACGAATGCTCGAGCGTCACATCCGAATATGCGGCCGAGGCGACGATGCCCCATCGATCAGCGTGATAGCCGATCAGCGTATCGAGTTCCGGCTGGTACTTGTCGGTCTGGCTGCCGTGCAGCGCCGAGGCGGCGCCGGCCACGGTCCAGCCCTGTTGCAGGTCGAAGGGCCGGCGCGTCTTCAGGTTGATCGTGCCGGTGATGCCGGCATTGAGCAGGCTGGCGGTGGGCGACTTGTTGACGTCGGCGCCCGAGAACAACTGCGAGGGAATGTCGCCGAAGTCGGGTTGCACGCTGACGATCGAGCCGGCGGTCAGAAAGGCCTCGCCATTGAGCAGCGTGCCGACTTCCGGCAGGCCGCGGACATTGACCGAGGTGCCCTCACCGCCTTCGCGGTTGATCTGCACGCCGGTGATGCGCTGCAGGGAATCGGCAATGGTCGTGTCGGGCAGCTTGCCGATGTCCTCGGCGGAGATGCTGTCCTGGATCATGTCGGCATTGCGTTTGAGTTCGACCGAACGCTGTTCGGACGCGCGCACGCCGGTGACGACGATTTCCTCCAGCGTGCCCGTGTCGGCCGGCGGCGAGTCGGCGAAAGCGCCCGTGGCCGACATCAGCCCGGATATCGCCGCCAGGCCTGCGGCCTTGCACAGCCTTTTCATTTCAATCATTGCAGTACTCCCCTCTGTCGAAAACTGAATACGCCGGGACCGTTGCGCCGGGTTACTTCGGCAGCGGCGCGACCAGCACTTCCATCTGCCATTTCTCGGTGACGTGATCGAGATGGCATTGGTAACCATAAAACGTGCCATCGAAGACGTGCTGAAACAGGCAGGCGCGCTCGCCCGTTTCCACCGGATTGTTGGCCACCGGCTCGAACGGGCCGTCGGGCGCGCTTGCGTGGAACACCTTGACCTGCCAGTCACCGCGATGCGCGTCGTCGTAGCGGTTCGGATAGACCTCGGTGGCCAGGAAGTAGATGCCCTTGCCGCCGGCGCCACCCTTCGGCAAATACATCAGCGTCGGTGCGGCGACGGTTTCGATCGAATGCATCAGCAACTTCTCGGGCGCGCGATCGAGAGCCGGCACGCTGTCCGCGCTGCGGCTGGCGATGTCGAAATAATCGTTGTCGTTGCCCCGATACCAGGTCAGGTAGAAGCGGCCACTCACCGGGTCGCGGAACAGGTTCGGATTCTGGTTGCGCTCCTGCGGCACCGGATCCACGAGGTTTTTCACCTCGGTCAGCTGCAGGCCGTCCTCCGATGTCGCGAGCACGATGCGGCTCGAAGGCGTGTCGTAATCGCGCGTGATTGCGAAATAGAGCGTGCCGGGATGCGCGGGGTCAGCGTGCTGCAGCACCGAGGGCCAGCGCGCGTTCAGCCACAGCGGATTCTTCTCGTACTTCGTCCAGTGCACGAGGTCGTTGCTGCGCGCGAGCCCGACGCCGCGGCCGTTGTTCAGGCCGTACCAGGCCCAGTAGCGGAAGCCGCCGCGATTCATCTCCAGCACCGAGAACGTGTGCGGCTGCTGGTCGCCCTCCCAGTCCTGCGCGGGCAGATCCAGTAGCTGCGGCGCCGGCAACGGTATGTAGTCCGGCGCAGCGCGCGCCGCGCCCGCTGCGAGCAGGCCCGCGGCCAATGCGGCCAGCGGCGCCCTCCACCTGCACATCCGCGTCGCGATAAGCTGTTGCATGATCATGCACCCTTGCGTTCGCCGATCAGCGCATTGTTGATGAGTGGGCGCGCCCAGAAGCCGACGCTCAGCACGCAGCCGAAGGTGAGGTACAGCAGCAGCATGCCGTTGCGCAGCCCGACGTGGTCGGCGAGCTGGCCGATCAGGAACGGGAACACGGCGCCACCCATGATGCCGGTGCACAGGATCCCGGCGAACGGGCCGTGGTGCGCGGGCACGGAATTCAGCGCCAGCGACACGATCGTCGGCCACATGATCGACGCGAACAGGCCGATGGCCGGGAAGGCCCACAGCGACACATGCGCCGGCCCGAACAGCGCGAGCGTCAGCATGATGAGGGCGCCGGTGGAAAATCCGATCAGCACGCGCCGGCTGTCGAAGAGCTTCAGCAGCAGCATGCCGGCCAGGCAACCGACCGTCATCAGCAGCCAGAAATTGGCAACGGCGGAAGCGCCCTGCTGTTGCGGGTCGAATCCGTGATACGTGCCGAGGAATTGCGACATCCATACTGAAGTGCCCTGCTCGCAGCCGACGTAGGCGAAGATCATCAGGAAATACAGCACGACGACGCGATTGCGCAGCAACTCGCGGTACATGCCGAGCGTGCCGGCCGACTCGTCTGCGGTGCGCTCGACCTTGGGCAGCCGAACCACGGCGCAGATGACGATCATCACCGCGGTCACCAGCGCGAACAGCCAGTACATGGATACCCATGGCATGGCAGGCGGCGTCAACCGCGCCAGCAGCCCCACGGCCGGTCCATGCGTGACGCCGGGCTCGAGCTGCCCGAGCAGGTACTGGAATACCTTTGGGCTGACGAACGAGGCGGCGCCGAAAACGAGCTGTGCGAATGACGAGTAGTACGCGAAGTGCTCCTCCCCGCCCGCGACGCGCAGCAGCGGATTGATCGCCACCTGCAGGGCCGCGAAACCGGCGCCGATCGCGAACAGCGATCCGATCGCGATGAGGTAGGTCGGTGTCAGCGCGAAACTCAGCGCACCGGCGGTGCAGACCACGAACGAGGCGACCAGCAACGGCTTTTCGCCCCAGCGCTCGACCAGGAAGCCCGCCGGGATCGAGAACACGCCGTAAGCGATGAAAAAGGCCAGCGCCAGCGTTCCCGCCATGCCTTCCGAGACATGGAAGTCACGGATGATGAACGGCACCAAGGGACCCAGGATGTTGGTGACGAACGAGATCGCGATGAAAATCACGAACACGAGCCAGACGATGAACAGGCTCCGTGTGCGTTGCGGATTCGTGCCCAAGTGCTACCCCTATTCCGTGGCCGTGATCTTGCTGGCGCGCTCGAAATGCCCGGCTTCGCGCCCCGCCAGCGCGGCGAGCGCCAGCGTCATCATCTGTACCGGCAGGATTTCCAGGATCGGCTGCAGCAGCGCATCGACTGCGGGCAGGCGGAACGCGCCCAGCGCCGCCTCGGTCCCGATCTCGTCGCAGTGGCCGCCGGCGGCCACCAGGTCGCGCACCAGCCGCCGATTGAGGTCGCGCGTGCGCTCATCGCCGCCGAATACGCCGACCCACATGTCCGCATGCAGCATCTCGAGCGGGCCGTGGCGGAACGCCGCGCTGCTCATGCCTTCTGCGTGCACGCGCGTCGCCTCCTTGGTGATCAGCGCGCCGGTGCCGACGGCGCTCAGCGAGCTGCCGCGCCCGGCCAGGAACAGGTGCCGTTTGCCGCGCAGCCGGGCGGCAAGCGCCCCGGTGTGGGCCGGCCAGCCGCGCAGGTACGACTCGGCGAGTTCAGCGGCGGCGCCGAGGCGCCGGAGCGTGTGCTGTTCATCCGCGCCCGTCATGAGGCCGGCGAGCCACTGCAACGCGAGCATGCCGGCCACGTAGGTCTTGCACGACACCGAGTGCTCGGGACCGGCCTGCACCAGCAGCGCGGCTCCGGCGCCGCGCGCCAGTGGACTGTCGGCCGTATTGGTCACGCCCAGCACGCTCGCGCGCGTTTTGGCCTCCAGCAGGCGCACGATCTCTGCACTGGCACCGGACTGCGAGGCGGCGATCACCAGCGTGTGCTCATCGCACAATGCGAGCCCGTAGTGGATCAGCTCCGAGGCTTCCATCATCACCGGCGTACGGCCCGCGGCGATCAGCGCCAGGTTCAGCGGATGAAAGGTGTGGTACGAAGACCCCATGCCGGTCAGCACGACGCGCGTCCACGGCCGGGCCGACACGAACTGCTGTACGTGCCGCCAGCGCCCCGGCTCGGCCAGCCACGCATGCGTGGCGCGCAGCGCCTGCGGCTGCGCCATCACATCGTGGAAATAGGGACCTTCCCGCACCGCCAGTGGCACCGTGCTCAACATGGCCGCGAATCCCCCCGATGGCGATGCCGCCAGACGGCCGCGGCGCCGATCAGCGGCGCCTCGTTGCCGAGCGCGGCGAGGCCGATGTCGGTCCGGTCGGCGGGCACCTGCGTGCATTGGCTGCGCACCACCGCGCGGATCGTCGGCATGAACAGGTCGGCGCTCTCCATGACACTGCCGGACAGCACGATCGCATCCGGAGTGAACAGCGAAACCAGGTTGGCGATGCCGATGCCCAGGTAGCGGCCGGCGCGCGCGACCTCGGACTGCGCCAACGGATCGCCACGCCGCGCCCGCGCGCACAACCCGGCGGCCGTCAGCCCCTCACGCTGCGGATCGTCGGAAGGCAGTGCGGCGCGCGCATGCGCGGCGATCGCGGGTCCGCTGGCGAGCACTTCCCAGCAGCCGCGCGCGCCGCAATAGCACTGCGGGCCCGAGTCATCGATCACATGATGCCCGATCTCGGGGTGGGCGCCGCCCACACCGCGATACAGCGCGCCGTTCAGCACGATGCCGCCGCCGATGCCGGTGCCGATCGTGACGCAGATCAGGTTGCGGCGGCCGCGGCCGGCGCCCCACTGCAGCTCGCCGAGCACCGCGGCATCCGCGTCGTTTTCCATCGCCACGTCGACGTGGAAGCGCTCGGCCAGCTTCTTGACCGGATTCGCGCCCCGCCAGCCGGGCAGGAACCCGACTTCGCCGATCTCGCCGCGGATCGGATCGACCGGTCCCGTGCAGCCGATGCCGATGCCGTCCAATTCGATGCCTCCGCCCGCGCTGACGCTGCCGAGCAGCTGCGCGACGCGCCCCATCGCCGCATCGAACCCTTCGGCAGCCGCGGTGGGCGTGTCGGCGCGTGCCAGCACGCGGCCCGAGGCATCGACCGCGGCGACCGCGATCTTCGTGCCGCCGATATCGACTGCACCGGTAGC
This sequence comes from Steroidobacteraceae bacterium, assembly GCA_035542135.1. GTDB lineage: Bacteria > Pseudomonadota > Gammaproteobacteria > Steroidobacterales > Steroidobacteraceae > FEN-1191. The sequence continues at coordinate 8,604 of DATKLZ010000147.1, forward strand.
CGCCGCGCCGCTCATCTCCGCGCCTGGTGGAATTCGAGCACCGCACCGCTGTGCGGCGGCAGCGTGATGCTCCAACCGCCGTGTTCAGCCGCCACGGCAATGGAAGCGTCTTCGGTCAGCTGCCGTACTTCGCTCGCCGGCAGCGTGCTCTCGACATGCGTGCGCCGCACGGCGGGGCTGTGATTGGCGAGCACGAAATAGCCGCTTTCCCTGCCGACGAGCGCCGCGGCTTCGACCGACGGCTGGTCGGTGCTGACGACAGCGCTCACGCCGCTCCACTCGCGCAGTGCGCGATAAAGGCGGTAATTCGATTCATCGCCCTCGAAGGCCGCGGGCTGGCTGCCCAGCCAGGCCTCGAGCGGATAGGCCGACAGCAGCGTGCGCCCCCTGCCATAGCGGTGCGCAACGAGCGCCGGACGATTCTCCTGGTCCACCGCGATGACCTCGCCGTCACTGACCTGCAGGCCGGTGCCCCAGAATTTCGCGGCGGCGCCCGGCACGGTGAAATGGAACCGGTCGCCGGCCTTGAGGCTCCCGAGTGGCTTGATGATCTTCAGCGTGACGTCGCTGGCGATGACGGTGTCGGTCATGCGCGCGCCAAACAGCGAGGCCATGTCGGGGATGGCGCCGTTGGCCGCCATCGAGGCGTACAGCACTCCGCCGCCGTGCACCCAGGCGCGCGCGCGTTCCCAGAAATCTGTGTGCAGATGCACGAATACCGGATCCGTGGCCGTCAGCGGCGAGGGCAGGATCAGCAGGGCGAATCGCTCCCAGTCGCTTGCTTCCCGCGGCAGCGCCGGCTTGAGCCCGGCGCGGTGCGCGAGGACGAACGCCGACAGCGTCGAACTCATGACCCATTGGTTGCCGTCGTACGCATTCGGCTCCTGGCCGTTTACCGCCCCACCCTCGGCGACCGACACGTACGGCGTGACCTCGGGTCCCTTGAGACCGAAGCGCGAGAAATCGCCGTGCGTGCGCGACCATTCCTCGGGGATGAGGATGGCGGCATCGGCCGGCGGCACCGAGAGCTCGTCCAGGTCCATGTGCGCGACGATCCTGCCGAAGCTCTGGAACGCCAGGCCCTGCGGTCGCATCTGCCGGTCCCAGGTCGTGAGTCCGAACTGCGTTTCATGCGGCGAGCGCAGGTACGGCACCTTGCGGTATTGCTCCGGCGCCGCATCCGTGTAGCACCACAAGAGGAATCCGTTCGCGCCGGCACCAAGGGCGGAGTACAGGCTCACCTGGTCGAAAGCGGTGACGTTCTCGGGCGAGTACTGCGCGCTCGACGCGCCCATCTCCTGCACCATGACCGGGCGGCCTGCATCGCGGCTCAGCGTGGTCTCGAACGCTGCCCCATAAGTGCTGCGCTCGGCCACCATCGGATCGGGGAACAGTTCGGGCGTGTAGATCGTATAAGGGTGCACGCTGAAGAAGTCGACGTCCGCGCCGATCGTGTCGGGGCGGAACGGCCCGTGCTCCATGTCCTGCGTGCTGACCCCGGCAACGATCGGATGCAGATGGTCGAACTTGCGCAGACCGCCGGCGATCAGGCGCGTCCAGTTGACGGCCATCGCATCGGTGGTGCCGGGCGAGATCCAGAACGGCGGCTCGTCGGTCAGGTCCCAGGCGAGGATGCCGGTCTCGTGCGCGTAGCGGCGACCGAATTCCTGCGCCTGGTTGGTCTCGAGCCGCAGCATCTCGGGATCGGACTGCGGGTTGCGGCCCATGCGCCACGGCACATCCCAGTAGGCTTCGCCCACTTCGCCGCCGACGAACAACGAGGGATGCAGATAGATGTGGTACTTGTGCGCGAGCGCCAGCAGCGCATCGAACTGCGCGAATGCTTCGGGGTTGTAATCGCCGGGGCGCGGCTCGAACCAGGCCCACATCAGGTCGAGCCGCACGGTGTTGAAACCCATGCGCTGCATCTGCGCGAAGTCGGCCTCGATGTCCGCAGGATCCCACTGCAGCGGCCACTGCATCGCCGCCTTCGCCGGCACCCAGTGTGCGCCGACGACGAGGAAGCGGTGGCCGCCGCGCATGAAATAGTTGCCGTCGAGCCGCGCTGCCGGCAACCGCGTCGCAGGCGCGCCGGTCTCGGCCGCTGCCGCGGGGGCTGGAGCGGCCGGCGCGGGCCGCAGCCCGACACAGACTGCGGCAACCAGCAGACACGGCAACCGCCCTGCGATTCCGGTTTTCGAGTGCACTATTCCGCCTACCCCCCATGCCATCGCCACTGCCTGGCCGGCAGCCGCATTGTAGTTATTATCATAGTATCATATGTACATTTGCTTTCCAGCGGTATACTCAAAAGGTATGCGCAAGCGGGCTGCCGACAAGACCGCGGGAACGCTGCCGCTCGACCTGCACATCGAGACCGACAGCTACGTGCCCTATTACCAGCAGATCGTCGACCAGGTGCGCGCGCATATCAAGTCCGAGGCCTTGCGCGAAGGCGAAGTGTTCCATTCCGAAGGCGAGATCGCCGCCGCGCTCGGCATCAGCAAGATGCCGGTGCGCCAGGCGTTCCTGAAGCTGCGCGCCGAAGGATTGCTGGTCATCTCCAAGGGCAAGCGCCCGGTGATCGGTTCGAGCCAGGTGCCGTGGAATTTCCAGCAGCTGCGCGGTTTCAGCGAGGAGATGCGGCGGCGCGGGCTGGTGCCGTCGGCGAAGGTGTTGGGCCTGAAGCGTACCGGCGCGGATGCCGAGACGGCGCAGGCGCTGCGGCTGAGCGCCGGCGATGCGGTGTTCGCGCTGCGGCGGCTGCGCTACGTCAACAACGAGCCGGTGGCGCTGGTGACGAGTTTCCTGCCGGTGGCGTTGTTCCCTGATCTCGAGAAACAGGACCTGGGCAAGTCATCGCTGTACGCGATCTTCGAGAAAGTGTACCGGCGGAAGCTCAACTGGGCCGAAGAGGAAATCGGCGCCACCATCGCAACCGAGGAGACCGCGCGCGTGCTCGACACGGCGCCGGGCAAGCCGCTGCTGTTCGTGCGCGAAACCACCTACGACATGCAGCGCAAGGCGATCGAGCACAGCCACTCGCTGCTGCGCGCCGACCGCTACAAGGCGACCGTGGTGTCGATCCGCAAGCGCTAGCGATCGCGCTACGGCGTGGCGCCCGTGGCGCTTCCGTAGCGCAGCGCCAGCTCGGGCGTCATTGGTGAATACAGGCCCGCGGGCACGGGCAACACGGCCACGCCGCCGGTCGCGGGCACGACCAGCACGATGCGCTGGTCACCGCGCACTTCGAGCTGCTGGAACGAACCGGGTTGCGCCGCGAACTCGAGCCGGATGGGCCAGCCGTGACCCTGCACCGGGCGGAGCTTCAGCTCGCCCTCGCCGGCCAGATGCTCGAGCGACACGCGCAGCGTGTTGCGATCCCAGGTCTGCGTGAGCTGCGGCACCGAGGAGCCCGCGCCGGCATCCACGACCAGTTCGTTGGCCGGCGGCTCCGGCGCGGCGGGCCCATGGTGCCAGGGCCAATGCGCGTGCCAATGGGAGGGTTCGAGCTTGCGCATGTGGCTGCAGCCAGCCAGCAGCACCGCGGCGCACAGTGCGGCCACCGGGATCATCGTGCGCGGCGGGCGGCGGCGGGTCATGTCGATCACGTGGGCTTCCTCGAAGAACCGTAGGCGGGACGGGCCGGCGTGACGGTTCGCCGCCGGTGCCCGGGTTTGCGTAACATACGCGAGCGCGGCGGAATTTATCAGTTGTCGGCGATTTTCGACACGAGACGGACCCTATGGAGACGGCGCATTCGGGTGCGGCAGGAGCGCAGTGGGCAACGCTCGCCATCGGCGGCGGCTGCCGCGTCGACCTCGCGCATCCGCACGACCTGTCGCTCGGGTTCAATTTCGACGGCGCGGATCCGCGCTGGTTCGACTCCCCGCGCCCGCGCTGTGAACCGCTCGCCAGCGGCGCGTTCGTCGGGCGCGTCCGCAGCGGCGGCAGCTGCAACTGCAGCACCCTCTCGCTGACGCCGCATTGCGACGGCACGCACACGGAATGCGCGGGCCATCTCACGCGCGAACGCTTCGACGTGCGCAAGGTGGCGCCGACGCGCCTGCTGCCGGCGCTGCTGCTCAGCGTGACGCCTTCCCCGGCCGGCCACGACGGCGAGGGCACGCGCCCGCCGCCGCTGGAGGGTGACCGGCTGATCACGCGCTCGGGACTGGAGCGCGCCTGGCCCGCGCTGCTGCCATTCCAGCCCGAGGCGCTCATCGTGCGCACGCTGCCGAATCCGCCCGCGAAGCGGCAGCGCGACTATCGCGGCGAGCCGGCGCCATTCCTCTCGTTGCCGGCGGCGCAATGGCTCGTCAAACGCGGCATCGAGCACCTCGTGCTCGACGTGCCGTCGGCCGATCGCGCGGCGGACGGCGGGCTGATGAGCGCGCACCGCGAATTCTTCGGCCTGCCGGCCGGCGAGACGGCGCGCGCGGCGCTGCGGCGTCCGCAATGCACGATCACCGAACTCGCCTACATCGCCGACGACATCGCCGATGGCGCCTACCTGCTCGGCCTGCAGATGCCCTCGCTCGCCGGCGATGCGCTGCCCTCGCGCCCGCTGCTGTATCCGGTGCAGCGCGCATGAGCGGCGCCGCCGGCGCGGCATCCGGGCGCGAACGCGCGCTGGCGCTCGACGCTGCCGACGAACTGCGCGCGCTGCGCACGCGCTTTGCGTTGCCGCGTGCGGCGAACGGCGATGAACTCACCTACCTGTGCGGGCATTCGCTCGGGCTCGCGCCGCTGGCGGCGCGCGCACGCGTGCTCGAGGAACTCGAGGACTGGGAGCGCCTCGGCGTGCTCGGCCACGAGCACGGCCGGCGCGCCTGGATCGGCTATGCCGAGCGCTTCGTGCGGCCGCTCGCCGAGCTGGCCGGCGCCGGGAGCGGCGAGGTCGTCGCGATGAATTCGCTGACCGTCAACCTGCACCTGCTGCTCGCCAGTTTCTACCGGCCCGATCGCAGCCGCTACCGCATCCTGATCGAGGCCGGCGCGTTTCCGTCCGATCGGCACGCCGTGCACTCGCAGATCCGCTGGCACGGGCTCGATCCGGCGGATGCGCTGGTCGAACTGGCGCCGCGCCCCGGCGAAGAGCTGCTGCGCCAGGAGGACATCGAGGCAGGCATCGCCGCGGCGGGCGATTCGCTCGCCCTGGTGCTGTGGCCTGGCGTGCAGTACCGCACCGGGCAGGCATTTGATATCGCACGAATCACTGACTGCGTGCACCACTACGGCGGCACAGCAGGTTTCGATCTCGCGCATTCGATCGGCAACCTGCCGCTGGCGCTGCACGACAGCGGCGCGGATTTCGCGGCCTGGTGCAGCTACAAGTACCTGAACGGCGGGCCGGGCGCGATCGGCGGCGCCTTCGTGCACGCGCGCCACGCGCACGCCACGGGGCTGCCGCGCCTCGAGGGCTGGTGGGGTAACGATGCGGCGACGCGCTTCCGCATGGACAGCACGTTCCAGCCCACGCCCGGCGCGGCCGGCTGGCAGCTCAGCAACCCGCCGGTGCTGTCGGCGGCGCCGTTGCTGGCTTCGCTGGAACTATTCGCCGAAGCCGGCCTGCCGCGCCTGCGCGCCAAGTCGCGCGCGCTGACGGCCTTCCTCGAGGACGCGCTGCGGACCACATGCGGCGCCGAGGTCGGGATCATCACGCCCGCCGATCCGGAGCAGCGCGGCGCGCAGTTGTCGGTCCGCGTGCGCGGCGGCGGCGCGCGCGCCCGGCGCGTGCACGCTGCGCTCGGGCAGCGAGGCGTCGTCACCGACTGGCGCGAGCCCGACACGATCCGGCTCGCGCCGGTGCCGTTGTACAACAGCTTCCTCGACGCCTGGCGCGCAGTCGAGGAACTGGCCGCGGCGATCCGGGCATCGGGACCGGCCGCGCCGTGAGCGCGACGGCGCGCGCTGCGGCGGCGGTCACGATCGTCGGCGCCGGCCCGGTCGGCACGCTGCTGGCGCTGCTGCTCGCCGCCGCCGGGCGGCGCGTGCGCCTGCTGGAGCGGCGCGCTGATCCGCGCAGCGCGCCGCCGGAGCGCGGCCGCTCGATCAACCTCGCGCTCGCCGCCCGCGGGCTCGCGGCGCTCGAGCGCGCCGGCGTGCTCGGGCGCGTGCAGCCCGAACTGGTCGCGATGCGCGGCCGCCAGCTCCATGATCGCGACGGCCGCGGACCGTTCCTCGCCTACGGCCTGCGGCCCGCGGAACAGATCCATGCGGTCGACCGGGCGCGCCTGAACACGGCGCTGATCGAGGCGGCCGCCCGCGTGCCGCATATCGAGCTGCATTTCGGACGCCGCGCCGTGGACGTCGATCCGGACACGGGCCGCGTGACTTTGGCCGATGCGGCTGGCCACACCTGTGCGGAGGATCCGGCCGGGCTCGTGATCGCCGCGGACGGCGCCGGCTCGGCGCTGCGCCAGGCACTGCAAGGCCGCGGCCTGCTGCGCGCCACCGAGGAGCCGCTGGCGCACGACTACAAGGAGCTGCACATGCCGGCACCGGCCGATGGCCGTTGGCCGCTCGAGCCGCACGCTCTGCACATCTGGCCGCGCGGCGAGTTCATGCTGATCGCGCTGCCGAACCCGGATCGTTCCTTCACGGCAACCCTGTTCATGCCCGCAACGGGCAGAGACAGCTTCGCGACGTTGGCCGACGCCACGGCGGCGCGCGCCTTCTTCGCGCGCGAGTTCGCCGATGCGCTGGCGCTGGTGCCGGATTTCGACGCGCAGTTCGCGCGGCATCCGCAGGGCAAGCTCGGCACGCTCTATTGCCGGCCGTGGCACGTGCGGCGCGTGCTGCTGATCGGCGACGCCGCGCACGCGATCGTGCCATTCCACGGCCAGGGCCTCAATTGCGGCTTCGAGGACTGCGTGCTGCTGGCAGACAGGCTCGCCGCCGCGAGCGATGACCCGGCGGCGTGCGCGCTGTTCGAACAGCGGCGCCGCCCCGATACCGAGGCGATCGCAGCGATGGCGATCGAGAATTACCGCGAGATGCGCGCCACCGTGCTGGCGCCGGAGTTCGCGATCCGCAAGCAGCTGGCGCTCGAGCTCGAGCGGCGCTTTCCCGGGCGCTTCATCCCGCGCTACTCGATGGTGATGTTCCACGCCGACATTCCGTACGCGCAGGCGCAGCGCCGCGGAGCGCTGCAGGAGCGCGTGCTCGACGCCCTGCTCGCGGCGGGGGCCGGCGCCGACTCGGACCTGGCGGCCCGGCTGCTGGAGCAGACCGCACTCTAGAGCCGCGCCGCCTGAACCCGCCGCGGCCCGCCGCGGGTTCAGGCGCGCTCGAGCGAAACGAAACTCATCGGCCACGCGTGCCGCGCGTCGGCGGCATGCTCGATGCGCGCCCGTTCGCGCCACTGCGCCAGGTCCAGTGGCGGAAAGTGCACGTCGCCCTCCGGCATCGCATGCACCTGCGTCAGCTCCAGGTGCGTCGCATGCGGCAGCGCCTGGCGGTACACCTCGGCGCCGCCGATCACGCAGACCTCGGGCGCCGCGGCGCACAGCGCCAACGCCGCCGGCACGCCGTCCACCGGCTCGACGCCGGGCGGCAGCGCCGTGCCGCCCCGCGTCAGCACCAGGTTGCGCCGACCGGGCAGCGGACGGCCGATCGACTCGAAGGTGCGCCGGCCCATCAGCACGGGCCGGCCCAGCGTCAGCGACTTGAAGCGCCTGAGGTCATCGGGCAGGTGCCAGGGCAGCGTGCCGCCGCGGCCAATCACGCCGTTGCCGGCCATCGCCGCGACGATGGTCAGCTTCAAAGCTCGACCTTTGCGAGGACATTCATGACTGGCCTCACAACTCAACTTGCGTCGCCAGCACGATCACGCGCTTCTCGGGCATGCGGAAGAATTCCGCGGCCTGCGTGCTGCGCCGCTGCATCCAGGCGAACAGGCGCCGGCGCACGCCCTCGTAGCCGCCGCGCGGGCGCGGCCGCACCAGGTGCCAGCCGAGGAAGAACGAGCAATCCTGACCGAACAGCTTCAGGCCGCGCACGCGGCACTGCTTGAGCGCGGTGCTGACGTCGGGCGTCTCCATGAAGCCGAAGCGCGCCGTGACCACCAGCACGTCCGGCTGGAGCGATTCGATGCGCACGCGGTCATTCGGATCCTGGCGGGGCGTGCGCACGAACTCCATGTTGAGGAACACGATGCGCTCGTGTGCCACGTGGTTGTGCTCGAGGTTGCGCAGGAACGCGGTCGGCACGAAGCGCGGCTCGCTGACCAGGAACACGGCCGTGCCCGGCACGCGCGTCGCCCGTTGCAGCAGGCCGGGCAACTCCTTGAGCGGCACCGCCAGTTCGCGCAGCGCGGCGCGCATCAGGCGGCGCCCGGAGCGCCAGGTCATGAACACCGCGAACAGGAGCGTGGCGAACAGCAGCGGCACCCACGCGCCCTGCAGGAACTTGGCGAGGTTGGCGGCCGTGTAGACCACGTCGATCACGAACAGCGGCCCGAAGCTCAGCACCACGCGCCACGTCGACCATTGCCAGCGAGAGGCTGCGAGCACCATGCCGAGGATCGTCGTGACGCCCATCGTGCCGGAGACCGCCGCGCCGTACGCGCTGCCCAGCGCATCGGAGGAGCCGAAACCGATGACGAACACGCACACGGCGATGAACACCAGCGTGTTGACGATCGGCACGAACACGTGCCCGTGCTCGTGCGCCGAGGTCTGCAGGATGCGCAGGCGCGGCAGCAGGTCGAGCTGCACGGCCTGGCGCGTGACCGAGAATGCGCCGGTGATGGTCGCCTGCGAGGCGATGATCGCGGCCAGGGTCGCCAGCAGCACCATCCACGGCAGCACCGCCACCGGCACCAGCGCGAACAGCGGCTTGTGCGCGGCCGCGGGGTTGGACAGCACCAACGCTCCCTGGCCGAAGTAGCTCAACACCAGCGCCGGCCAGACCAACCCGAACCACGCCAGCCGCACCGGGCCCTTGCCGAACGAACCCATGTCGGCATAGAGCGCCTCGCCGCCGGTCACGGTGAGGAACACCGCGCCCAGGATCACCAGCGACACGGCCTGGTGATGCCACAGCATGCTGATGCCGTAGCCGGGGTTGACGGCCGCCAGCACCTGCGGATTGCGCGCGATCGCCGCGGCGCCCGTGCACGCCAGCACCGCGAACCACAGGAACATGATCGGCGCGAACAGCCGGCCGACGCGCTCGGTGCCGCGGTGCTGGATCGCGAACAGCAGCACGATGATCGCCAGCGTGACCGGCACGACGATGCGCGTCATGCCCGGGTTCAGCAGCTCGAGGCCCTCGACCGCGCCGAGCACCGAAATGGCCGGCGTGATCAGTGCGTCGCAGTAGAACAGCGCCGCGCCCATGACCGCCAGCGCGATGACCGCGCGCCCCCAGCGCGGCACCTCCTCGAGCTTGCTCTGCACCAGCGCGAACAGCGACAGGATGCCGCCCTCGCCTTCGTTGTCGGCGCGCATGATCAGCACGACGTACTTGAGCGTGACGACGACCAGCAGGCTCCAGAACATCAGCGACAGCACGCCGAGCACCGCGTCCGGCGCGTACGGCCCGTCGCCGGTGGCGTTGAGCGATTGCTCCAGCGCATACAACGGGCTCGTGCCGATGTCGCCGTAGACGACGCCGATCGCCCCCAGCGTGGCGCCCAGCGACAGGCGCCGGCGGTTCATCGGCGCTTTCCCGTCCGGGGCTTCGCGGCCCGGGGCCTGGTGGCGCGCCGCTTCGGCCGCTTGGGCGGCCACAGCATCGTGCCGCGGCAATTCTCGCCGCCGCAGCGGCAGGCATAGATCTCGTCGATGTTGGGCGGATCGTCCTTGTCGCGTCCGATCGAATAGTCGTACTTCAGCTCCTCGCCAGGCTGGATCGTGGCGATCGCGTCGATGAAGATGCGGCGGTTCTCGGTGACCGACTCGCAATTGGGATCGCACCCGTGGTTGATGAACCGCGCATCGTTGCCGTTGACGCCGGCATCGATGACCACGCCGCGATCGACGGAGTACAGGAAGGTGTGGTTGTCGTCCACGGGCTTGCGCGCGAAGCGCCGGTTCGCCTCGCGGTGCGAGATGCGCTCGCCCAGGTACTCGATGATGCGCGTGCCCTTGCGGATGCGGCGCGCGGCGAACACGCCGAGGCCGTGCACGCGCGAACGCTTCACCTTGTACAGGGGCCGGCGGGCGGCGCTCATACGGCGATCGGCGCCTTGATCGCCGGGTGATGCTGGTAGTCCACGATCTCGATGTCCTCGTAGCGGTATTCGAACAGGCTCGGCGCGCGCCGCAACGCCAGCCGCGGCAGCGGGAACGGCTGGCGCGTGAGCTGCAGGTCGGCCTGCCCGAAGTGGTTCACGTACAGGTGGCAGTCGCCGCCGGTCCAGATGAACTCGCCGGGCTGCAGCTCGCACTGCTGCGCGAACATGTGCGTGAGCAGCGCGTAGGAAGCGATGTTGAACGGCACGCCGAGGAACACGTCGGCGCTGCGCTGGTAGAGCTGGCACGACAGCCGCCCGTCGGCGACGAAGAACTGGAACAGCGCGTGGCAGGGCTGCAGCGCCATTGCCTCGAGCTCGCCGACATTCCAGGCGCTGACGATGATGCGGCGCGAATCGGGATTGCTGCGCAGCAGCCGCAGCGCCTCGCTGATCTGGTCGATCTGCCGGCCGTCGGCCGCGCCCCAGCTGCGCCACTGGTGGCCGTACACCGGGCCGAGATCCCCGCGCTCGTCCGCCCACTCGTCCCAGATGCGCACGCCGTGCTCGCGCAGGTAGCCGATGTTCGTGTCGCCGCGCAGGAACCACAGCAACTCGTGGATCACGGACGGCAGGTGGATCTTCTTGGTCGTCACCAGCGGGAAGCCGGCGGCCAGGTCGAAGCGCATCTGGTGGCCGAACAGCGCCCGCGTGCCCGTGCCGGTGCGGTCGCCCTTCGCGGCGCCGCGCGTGCGCACCTGGCGCAGCAGCTCGAGGTAGGCCTTCACGGTGCGGCCTTGAAATTGCCCGACGGCTGCCGCCAGCGGCGCGCCAGCACCCACAGCACGATGCCGGCGAGCAGCATCGGGAACGACAGGATCTGGCCCATCGTCAGCCAGTCGCCGGCGAAGTAGCCGAGCTGCACGTCGGGCACGCGCACGAATTCCACGCTGATGCGCGCGATCGAGTAACACAGCAGGAACAGCGCCGAGGGCATGTAGCGCCAGCGCGGCCGGCTCGTGTAGAGCCACAGGATCGCAAACAGCAGCGCGCCCTCGAGCCCCGCCTCGTACAGCTGCGACGGGTGCCGCGCGACCAGCGGCCCGCCCGGTTCGTCGCTGACCAGCATGCCCCACCAGCCGTCGGTGGGCCGGCCCCACAGTTCGCCGTTGATGAAATTGCCGATGCGCACCGCGAAGATGCCGACGCCCGGCAGGGGCGCCGTGAAGTCGAACACATCCCAGACGCGCCAACCGCGCGTGCGCGCGAAGATCGCCACGGCGGTCAGCACGCCGAGGAACCCGCCGTGGAAGGACATGCCCCCCTCCCACAGCTTGAGCGGATACCACGGGTCGGCGCGCCACGCGGCCTCGCCGTAGAACAGCACGTAGCCGACGCGCCCGCCGACGATCGTGCCGAGCATCGCGTAGAAGATGAAATCGTCGACGTCGCGCGCGGTCCAGGCCGAGCGGGGATCGGCCGCGCGCCGCCGCGCGAGCCACCAGGCGGCGGCGAAGGCCACCAGGTACATGATGCCGTACCAGTGGATGCGCAGCGGCCCTAGCGCATGCCCGAGAACGTGCAGCGGGCCGAGCTCGAGCGCGATCGGGTTGATGTGCGGGTAGGTCAGCATCGGGGGCGCGATTCTACCCCGAAGCCGGCCACCAGGGCCTGCTCACACCCCGGGCGCCTAGGCACGCGTGACCCGGCAGAAAAAGGCCTTCAGATAGCGGGTTTCCGGGATCGCCGGATGCACCGGATGATCGGGCGACTGGCCGCCGGCGGCCAGCACCTGCAAGAAGCGGCTGTTGTGGCGAGCGGCCGCCTGGATCAGCCCGGCCAGGTCGTCGGCGCCGAGGTGGAACGAGCAGGAGCAACTGACCAGCAGCGCGTCGCGCTCCAGCAGCCGCATCGCCAGCTGGTTGAGCTTGCGGTACGCGGCTTCGCCGCGTGGCTGGTCCTTGCGGCGCTTGATGAACGCCGGCGGATCGAGCACCACCACGTCGAAGCGCTCGCCCTCGCGCTGCAGCGCGTCGAGTGCCTCGAAGGCATCGCCGCGCCGCGTCTTCACCATGACGCCGTTGGCGACCGCGTTGCTCTCGGCCACCGCCAGCGCGGCCTCGGATGAATCGACGCACAGAGCCTCGCGCGCGCCGCAGCGCATGGCGGTGATCGCCCACGCGCCGCCGTAGCTGCAGACGTCGAGCACGCGCGCGCCCGGCCACATCAGCCGGCGGAACAGCTCGCGGTTGGCGACCTGGTCGTAGAACCAGCCGGTCTTCTGCGCCGCGGCCATCGGCATGTAGAACTGCAGCACGCCTTCCACGGCCTGCAGCGTGTCGGGCAGCGTGCCGATGCCGGCGATCACCTGCCGCGGCAGCTGCTCGAGTTCACGCGCACCGCCGTCGTTCTTCCACACCAGCGCCTGCGGCGCGAGCACCCTGGCGACGGCCGCTTCGACATCGGCGCGGAGCGCTTCCATGCCGGCCGTGGCGATCTGCCCGACGATCACTTCGCCATAGCGGTCGAGCACGAGCCCGGGCAGTCCATCGCCCTCGCCGAACACCAGCCGGTAGTACGGCGCGGCGTAATGCCGCTCGCGCAGGGCCAGCGCCACCTTCAGCCGGTGCACCAGGAGCGATCGGTCGATCGGGTGCACCGGGCTGCGGCTCAGGATGCGCGCGCAGATCAGCGCATGCGGATTGACGTAGGCGTAGCCGAGGAACTGGTCGCGATAGTCGTGCACGCGCGCGTGTGCGCCAGTCGCGAACGCGGTGAGCGGCGTGGCGGCGATGTCCACCTCGTTCGAGAACACCCACAGGTGGCCGGCGCGCAGCCGCCGGTCTTCGCCGCGCTTCAGCCGCAGGATCGGCAGCGCGTGGCCGGCGGCGGATGCCGGCAGATCGTCGCCGGCCAGGTCTGCTGCGGAAGGGTCGTCGGCCATGGTGCGGGGGGCGTCTCGCGTATAGTGGCGCGCATTCTACTCAATGGCGCCCCGGCGCGATCGTCGATGATGTCACAGCAGCCGCACCGCAACCGCCTCGCCACGGAGACCAGTCCCTACCTGCGCCAGCACGCCGGCAACCCGGTCGACTGGTACCCGTGGGGCGCGGAGGCGTTGGCCCTGGCGCGCCGCGAGCGGCGCCCGATCCTGCTGTCGATCGGCTACGCCGCGTGCCACTGGTGCCACGTCATGGCGCATGAGTCCTTCGAGGACGAGGCCACCGCGGCGCTGATGAACGCGCGCTTCGTCAACATCAAGGTGGACCGCGAGGAGCGCCCCGACCTCGACCGGCTGTACCAGCTCGCGCACCAGCTGATCGCGCGCCGCGGCGGCGGCTGGCCGCTGACGATGTTCCTCATGCACGATGACCAGCGGCCGTTCTTCGGCGGCACCTATTTCCCGCCGGTGCCTCGCCACGGCATGCCCGCCTTCGCCAGCCTGCTGAACCACGTCGCCGACTACTACCGCGACCACGAGGCCGAGCTGCGCGCGACCGCGGGTGCCGTCGTGAACGCGCTGGCCGAGCTGCAGTCGCCGCCGGCCGAGCCCACGGTGGCGCTCGATGCCGCCCCGCTCCAGGCCTGCCGCGCGCAACTCGAACGCAGCTTCGATGCCGATTGGGGCGGCTTCGGCCCGGCGCCGAAATTCCCGCACGCGCCGCTGGTGCAGCGGGCCCTGCGCGACTGGCGCCGCAGCGCGGACGGCGATGACCCGGACCTCAAGGCGCTGTACATGGCGACGCTGACGCTGACGCGCATGGCCGAGGGCGGGCTGTTCGACCAGCTCGGCGGCGGGTTCTTCCGCTACAGCGTCGACGGGCGCTGGGAGATCCCGCACTTCGAGAAGATGCTGTACGACAACGCGCTGCTGCTCGGTGCGTACGCCGAGGCCGCGGCCGCGACCGGCGAAGTGCTGTTCGCCGCCACCGCGCACCGCACCGCCGACTGGCTGCGCGCCGAGTTGCGCGCGCCGGGCGGCGCGTTCTTCTCCAGCCTGGACGCCGACGCCGCCGGCGTGGAGGGCAGCTACTACGTCTGGCAGGCGGCCGAGGTGCGCCAGGCGCTCGGTGGCGACGAATATGCGGTGTTTGCGGCCCGCCACGGCCTCGACCTGCCGCCCAATTTCGAGGGCCACGCGCATCACCTGGTCGTCGCCACCGGCCTCGAGCCGCTCGCGGCCACGCTCGGCCGCGCCCCGGATGCGATCGAAGCGCTGCTGTCGAGCGCACGCGGCAAGCTGCTCGCGTTGCGCGCGCGGCGCGTGCGGCCGGAGCGCGACGAGAAGATCCTGACCAGCTGGAACGCGCTGGCGATCCGCGGCCTCGCGACCGCGGCCCGGCTGCTGCAGCGGGACGAACTGGCGCAGGACGCCGCCGCCGCGCTCACCTTCCTGCGCCAGCACCATTGGCGCGACGGGCGGCTGCTCGCCACCAGCGCCGGCGGCGAGGCGCGGCTCGGCGCCTACCTCGACGACCACGTGTTCCTGGCCGAGGCGATCCTCGAGCTCGCGACCGTGCGCTTCGATGCCGACGAGCTGCGCTTCGGCACGCAGCTGCTCGACGCGGTGCTCGCCGGGTTCACGGATCACGAGCGCGGCGGCTTCCATTTCACGGCCGCGGACCATGAGGCGCTCATCGCCCGGCCCAAGTCCTTCGGCGACGAGGCACTGCCCGCGGGCAACGGCGTCGCCGCGGTGGTGCTGCAACGCTACGGCTTCCTGCTCGGCGAGACGCGCTACCTGGATGCGGCCGAGCGCACGCTGCGGGCCGCGTGGGCGCCGCTGCGCGAGTACCCGTCCGGCCACGCCAGCCTGCTGCAGGCGCTGGAGGAATGGCTGGCGCCGCCGGTCATCGTGATCCTGCGCGGCCCGGCCGGGCTGGTCGAGGGGTGGCGCCGCTCGCTGGCGCCGGTGTACGCGCCGCGGCGCATCGTGCTGGCCGTGCCGGAGGATTGCGCCGGCCTGCCGGCCGCGATCGCCGCCAAGCCCTCGCTCCCGGGCGGCGCCGCCTACGTGTGCCGGGGCAGCGAGTGCTCGGCCCCGCTGGGGAGCCTGGCCGAACTGGTGCGCGAACTCGGCCGCGATCCCACGCCCGCTTTGCCCTGATTCGGATACCTTGGTACCATGGTACCCTGACCTCAGCGGCCCCGGGGCATGTGCCGCACCGCGCGGCGCACCGCGCGCCGCGGTGCGTCCGCCAGCCGGTGGCTGTCGGCGGCCGTCAGCTTGAGCCCGTAGACCTGCCTGAGCTGCCCGATCCGCGCCCGCGTCGCGCGCGAGAACGGCGCCTTGCCCTCGAAGGCGTGCAGGCAGATGCCCTCGAGCAGGTCGCCGAGGCTCAGGTCCTTCGACTCGGCCAGGCCCTTGAGCACCTTGAGCAGCGTCGCTTCGATGCGCACGCCGGTCTGTACGCGCTTGACTTCGATCATGGGAGGCTCCGATGCATGGGTGTGGGCAAGGTACCCGCGGGCCGGCCGCTGCCGCAAGCGCCGACGATGCGCGCTTCCTCGCCGCGCTCGAGGATTGCAGCCTGCCGCCCGACCAGTTCGACCATGCGGCGCACGTGCGCGCCGGCTATCTGTACCTGCGGCAGGCGCCGTTCCCGCAGGCCACGGCCTCGATGTGCGCCGCGATCACCCGCTATGCGGGCGCGCTCGGCCAGCCCGGGCGCTACCATGAAACCGTCACCGTGGCCTTCATGGCGCTGATCAACGAGCAGGTGCGGCACGACGACGCCGCCGACAGCTGGGAACGGTTCCGCGCGCGCCACCCGCAGCTGCTGCGCCGCGACGCCCTGCTCGCCTACTACCCGCGCGCCGTGCTCGATTCGGCGGCGGCACGCCGCTGCTTCATGCTGCCGCCGCCGGCGGGTTGAATCAGCCGCGCCCGGCGGCGCAGCGCCGCGGCGCGCGCGGGCAGCTGCCGCTGCGCGGGCAGATGATGCCGGCCGGCGCCGCGAGCGCATCGCCGATCCAGTGGATGTTCAGCACCTGCGCCACCGTCCGCAATGCAGCGGCCGGCCGCGCCGGGATCGGCGCGTCGCCGCCGCCCCGTGCGCAGGCCTGCGCGACCTCGGCGATCAGCGCCTCGGCATCGTGGCCCTGCGCGGCCAGCGCCGGCTCGAGGTCCACGCCGACCGATTGCACGTGCACGGCGCGCGCCGCATCGCGCGTCACCACCGAGTGGCAGCAATACAGCCGGGCGCGCTTGCCGTCCTGCATGACCGAGATCTGCGAGTGCGGTTGCTGCAGCCCGGCGCGCCGCGGCGCGTGGTCGAGCAACCGGAACACCGCCCAGCGCGGGCACGGGTCGGAGACCAGGCTCATGTTGCCCCAGGGCAGCGGAATGCCGTTCCCGCGGTAGACGGCGCGCAGGAAGCCGGGCGGGTAGGCGTCGAAATAGTGCCAGTGGCGATACGGTGACACCGCGGTCATGCGCCGCATGACGACCGCCGTGGTGACGCCCAGCCTGCGCCCGGCCGACAGGCGGTGCGCTTCGCGCGCCAGGAAACGGCGGAACGGCACGCGCGGGCACAGGAGCGCCGCGGCGAAGAAGCTGCACTCGAAATCGCGCCACGCGAACAGCACGTCCTGCGCGCCCATGCCGACCGCGCCGGCGGCCGCCTGGCCCTCGATCTCGGCGCTCCAGCTCGCCGTGCGCGGCGAGACCAGCCCGTCGCCGTTGTGCAGCAGCTTGTGGCCGATGAAGTAGGCCAGTTCGTAGCGCAGCCGCTCCTCCTGCGTGCGCAGCTGCCGGTTCACCAGCACGGTGTCCGGCGGTTCGAAGCGCGCGCGCAGCAGCGGGGTCGCGGCATTGGCGCGTTCCGGGTCGAACCAGCGCACCTGCAGGCCGACCTGGCGGCAGATGGCCTGCAGCCGCTCCAGCGACAGCGGCAGCTCGCGGTGCCCGACCGCCTCGGCGGCGCGCTCGATGTCCGGAAAGTCGTTGTGGTGCGTCTCCTGCCAGACGCGGATCAGCAGCTGCGCGAACTGCCGCCCGCTGGTGCCGGTCTGGGACAGCAGTTCGGGCAACGCGTTCTGCAGCAGTTCGTGCGAGAACAGGAAGGCCGGCTCGAGCGGCATCGCCTCGAGCCCGCCGCGCTCGCGCCGCGCCGGAGCGCTCTCGACGGCGGTGTTCTCGTCCAGGAACCAGCGCGAGTCCTTGCCGAACAGCCCGGCGAGCATCGCCAGCAACGCGGCCGAGGGCACGCGCTTGCCGTTCTCGATCATGCTGAGGTACGACACCGAGGGCGCCACGTCCGGGTCGAGCTGCACGCAGCGCGCCGACAGCTCGTCGAGCGTCAGGCCGTTGCGCTTGCGCAGCGCCTTGAGCTTGGTGCCGAGGAAGTGTCCCTGGCGCAGCAGGCCGCTCATGTGTGAATTTCACATTGTGAAATTTCCATTGTGTAAATGCTCTGCCATTTGGCTCTAGGCTGTCAACCGAGCCGCCCGGCCGCCGCCCGCCAGGAGAGTCACCGCGATGAACGCCGCCATGGATACCCCAGTCACCCGATTGCAGGCCGAGTGGGCGCAGGACCCCCGCTGGCGGGGCATCGCCCGCCCGTACACGGCCGCCGACGTCGTGCGGCTGCGCGGCTCGGTGCACATCGAGCACTCGCTGGCGCGCCTCGGCGCCGGGAAATTCTGGCGCCTGCTGCACAGCGAGCCGGTGGTCGGCGCGCTCGGCTGCATGAGCGGCAACCAGGCCGTGCAGGCGGTGCAGGCCGGCCTGAAGGCGATCTACTGCTCCGGCTGGCAGGTGGCCGGCGACGGCAATTCCGCCGGCGAGATGTATCCCGACCAGAGCCTGTATCCGGTCGACTCGGTGCCGAAGATGGTCGAGCGGATCAACAACGCGCTGCTGCGCACCGACCAGATCCAGCACCTCGAGGGCGGCGCCGACCGCGACTGGCTGGCGCCGGTCATCGCCGACGCGGAGGCCGGCTTCGGCGGCAACCTCAATGCGTTCGAACTGACCAAGGCGCTGATCGCCGCCGGCGCCGCGGCCGTGCATTTCGAGGACCAGCTCTCCTCGGCGAAGAAGTGCGGGCACATGGGCGGCAAGGTGCTGGTGTCGACCGACGAGGCGATCAACAAGCTGGTCGCGGCACGGCTGGCGGCGGACGTGTGCGGCGTGCCGACGATCATCATCGCGCGCACCGACGCCGACGCGGCCAACCTGCTGCTGTCGAACCAGGATCCGCGTGACGCGCGCTTCCTGACCGGCGAGCGCTCGAGCGAGGGGTTCTTCCACGTGCGTGCCGGGCTCGAGCAGGCGATCGACCGCGGCCTCTCCTACGCGCCGTACGCCGACCTGGTGTGGTGCGAGACTTCCAGGCCCGACATGGCGCAGGCGCGGCGTTTCGCCGAGGCGATGCAGGCGCGCTTCCCCGACCGCCTGCTGGCCTACAACTGCTCGCCGTCGTTCAACTGGCAGAAGAACGTCGACGAGCAGACCATGCGCCGCTGGCGCGAGGAACTCGCGGCGATGGGCTACCGCTTCCAGTTCATCACGCTGGCCGGCTGGCACGCGCTGAACCTGTCGATGTTCGAACTCGCCTCGGCCTACCGTGACATGGGCATGTTCGGCTACTCGCAGCTGCAGCAGCGCGAATTCGCGCAGGAGCGCGCCGGCTACCGCGCCGCCAAGCACCAGGCCTTCGTCGGCACCGGCTACTTCGACGCCGTGCAGACCGCGATCACGGCCGGACACTGCTCCACGGCGGCGCTGAGCGGCAGCACCGAGCAGGAACAGTTCGCGCCGGCGGCGGCGCAGCCGGCGCCGCGCGTCGCCGTCGCCTCCTGAACCCGTCCCGCCCGGCATGAACGTCGTCGCGCTCAAGCAAGGCCAGTCCAGCCGCCCGGCCGAGCCCGCGCCGGACCGCGCCGCGGATCCGCCGCCATCGTGCACGCCGCAGGCCGCCGCGGAGCTGATCGCGGCGCGCTTCCGCGCCTACAACGACGAGTTCGGCGTCATCACGCGACGCGCGGCCGGGCATTTCCTCAGCGGCGACGCCGCGGCGCGCGAGCGCGACGCGGTGGCGCGCATCGAGCTGTACGAGCAGCACGTCGGGCGCACGCTCGAGGCCTTGCGCGCGGCCGGTGCCGGGTCGGTCGCCGGTTTCTGGGAAGCCGCCACGGCCGCCTACGGCCGGCTGATCGAGCGCGAGCCCGACAGCGATTTCTACCGCACGTTCTACAACTCCGTGACGCGGGATGTATTCGGCACGGTCGGCGTGAATCCGGCGGTCGAGTTCTGCGCGACGCACAGCGGCCGCGCCAGCGGCTCGGTGCCGATCCGCGTCTATCCCGCGGCCGATTCGCTCCTGGCGGCGATCGGCGACGTGCTCGCCGACCTGCCGTTCCGCGCCGCGCTGGCCGCGCCGGAAGCCGCGGCGCGCCGCATCGGCGCCGAGCTGGGCCGGTATTTCGAGACGCGGCCGCCGAGCGCCGCGCCGGAGTCGATCGAGCTGATCGAACCGCTCTTCTACCGCGCCGGCGAGGCCCTGCTGGTCGGGCGGCTGGTCGGCGACAGCGCCGTGACGCCGCTGGTCATCATCTTCCGCCACGGCGCGGACGGCGTGCGGGTGCACTCCGTGCTGCTGTCGCGCAACGAGATCAGCGCGCAGTTCGGCTACGCGAATTCCTATTTCCACGTCGACCTGCCGGTGGTGGGCGCGGCCGTGACGCTGCTGCGCTCGTTCATGCCGCGCAAGCCGGTCGACGAGCTGTACACGGTGCTGGGCCGCGCCAAGCAGGGCAAGACCGAGCGCTATTTCGCGCTGCGCCGCCACCTCGATCAATCGATCGACACGTTCGTGCACGCGCCGGGCGAGCGTGGCCTCGTGATGATCGTGTTCACGCTGCCCTCGCACGACCTGGTGTTCAAGGTGATCCGCGACCGCTTCGGCGCGCCGAAGCACACGACGCGCGCCGAGGTCATGGAGCGCTACCGCTTCGTGTTCCGCCACGATCGCGCCGGACGCATGGTCGATGCGCAGGAATTCCGCCGCCTGCGCCTGCCGCGCTCGCGCTTCATGCCCGAGCTCGCCAGCGAATTGCTCGCCGAAGCCGGCCAGAGCTGCCGCATCGAGGGCGAGGACCTGATCATCGAGCACTGCTACATCGAGCGGCGGCT
Source organism: Steroidobacteraceae bacterium (assembly GCA_035542135.1). Classification (GTDB taxonomy): domain Bacteria; phylum Pseudomonadota; class Gammaproteobacteria; order Steroidobacterales; family Steroidobacteraceae; genus FEN-1191. The sequence goes on from DATKLZ010000147.1 coordinate 28,922, forward strand.
CCGGCCGCTGAACCTGTACCTGCGCGACGCCGAGCCGGCCGCGGCCGAGGCGGCCATCATCGACTACGGCAACGCGCTGCGCGACCTGGCGAGCACCGACATCTTCGCCGGCGACCTGCTGCTGAAGAACTTCGGCGTCACGCGGCACGGGCGCGTGATCTTCTACGACTACGACGAGGTCTCGCTGCTGCGCGAGTGCGAATTCCGCGACCTGCCCGCGGCGCGCTGCGACGAGGAAGAGAGCAGCGCCGAACCCTGGTTCTATGTCGGCCCGCGCGACGTGTTCCCGGAACAGTGGCTGCCGTTCCTGGCGATGCCGCCGGCACTGCGCGAGGTGTTCCTGGCGCACCACGGCGAATTGCTGACCGCGCCGTGGTGGCGCGCACGCCAGGCGGAAGTCGCGCGGCAGGCGGACGGGGCGCGTCCGGCGCACTGATGCGCGGGCCGCCGGCGCGGGCGCCCGCCCCTAATCGCGGAAATTCTCGAACTGCAGCGGCAGCTCGGTGCTGCTCTTGCGCAGCAGCGCCATCGCCGCCTGCAGGTCGTCGCGCTTCTTGCCGCTGACGCGCAGCTTGCCGTCGTTGATCTGCGCGTCGACCTTGAGCTTCGAGGCCTTGAGGCTGGCGACGAGCTTCTTCGCCATTGCCGGCTCGATGCCCTGCCTGACGGTGATGACCCGCCGCGCCTCCGCCAGGTTCGCCTCGACCTTGCCGGGATCGAGGCAGCGCTGGTCGATGCCGCGCGCGGCGAGTCGCAGGCGCAGGATGTCGAGGAGCTGCCCGAGCTGGAATTCGCCCGGCGCGCGCAGCGTGATCGCATAGTCCTGCAGCTCGAATTTCGCGCCGGTGCCGCGCAGGTCGTAGCGCTTGTCGAGCTCGCGCGTGGCCTGGTCCACCGCATTGGTGAGCTCGTGGGCATCGACCTTGGAGACCGCGTCAAACGAGGGCATGGGTGTCACTCACTGCGGCGCGGGCGGCGCGCCGGCGCTGCATCACACGCCGCCGGCATCGCCGCGCCGGCGGTTGACGACCACGATGGTCGCCTTCGGGAAGAAATTGAAGGTCGAGGCGGTCGACCAGGTGTAGGCACCCATCTGCCGGCCGATGACGAGATCGCCGATGTTCAGCTTCGGCAGCGGCAGGGCCTCGGCGATGACGTCGATGCCGTCGCAGGTCGGGCCGGCCAGCACCGAGGGCAGCAGCGGCCCTTCGCGCATGACGCTGACCGGGTAGCGGGCGTGATCGTAGAGCTGGCCGCTGTAGGAACCGTAGAGCCCGTCGTCGAGGTAGTACCACCAGTGGCCCTCGCGCTGCGCGCGGCCCATCACGGTGGCGACGCCAATGGCCGCCGGCCCGACGATGAAGCGGCCCGGCTCGGCGATGACGCGCACGCGCTTCGGCAGCCGCGCCAGCGCGCGGCGGATCGGCGCGCAGTAGCGGCCGATGCCGGCGGCCCGCTCGGCGTAGTCGATCGGGAAACCGCCGCCGATGTCGAGCGTGTCGCAGGCGCCGAGCCGCCCGCGGCGCGCCGCGGCCAGGAGCGAGGCGCACGCCTCGATCGCCTCGACGTGCTTGGCGGCGTCGACGGCCTGCGAACCCACGTGGAACGAGAAGCCGCGCACCTCGATGCCGAGGCCCGCCGCGAGCCGCGCCAGCTCCAGCGCCTGCTCCGGGTCGCAGCCGAACTTGCGCGACAGGTCGCACACGGCGCCCGGGCTGCGGAACGACACGCGCAGCAGCAGCGAGGCGCGCCCGGCATGCGGCCGGAACTTGCGCACCTCGTCCGGATTGTCGGCGACGAAGACCGTGACGCCGTGCGCCAGGGCATTGTTGATGTCGCGCTCGCGCTTGATGGGATGCGTGTGGATGCAGCGCGCGCCGGGCACGCCGACGCTGGCGGCCAGCTGCACTTCGCCGGTGGTCGCCAGGTCGAGCCAGCCGCCGGCGGCGACCACCGTGCGCACCACGTCGGCGTGCGGCAGCGGCTTGAGCGCGTAGTGCAGGTCGACCCCGGGCAGCGCGCGCGCCAGGCTCCGGAACTGGTCGCGCACGCGCGCGCAATCCACGATCAGCAGCGGGGATCCGAACTCGGCCACCAGCCGGCGGACCTGCGCGGGTTCGAACGGATCGATCCGGCCCGCGCCTTTCACGGCAGGTCGCCCGGGTCCGGCGCCGTGCCAGCCGCGGCCCGCATCAACCGGTCGCGGACTGCGTCCCAGCTCTCGTCCGCGGGTATCTCCTGCACCAGCAGCATGGCGGCGCCGACCTTGTCGAGCGTGCGCAGGTGCGCATACAGGTCGTGCGCGTAGCTGTCGATGCGCGTGCCGGCGTTGATCCAGGTGACGCTGCGGAACGTGCCGAGCGGCGGCCGCTGCGCCAGCACGCCGATGCGCACGCCGCCCTGCGACAGTTCCTGCGCGAGCCGCTCGAGCTGGCCGGCGGACACGAGCCGGAGCGGCGTGACCGGCGCGTAATGCGCCGTGGCCGAGCCCGGCACGCGCGGCGTGTTGCCGGCGGGTCCGCTGCCCACCTCGCCGACCACCTGCCGCAGCTGCGACAGCGTGATGTGCCCCGGCCGCAGGAGCCGTACCTCGCCGTTGACGCAGGCGACGATGGTCGACTCGAGCCCCACCTTGCACTCGCCGCCGTCGAGCACCACGCGCACGGCCTCGCCGAACTCCTCGCGCACGTGTTCGGCGCGCGTCGGGCTCACGTGGCCGTAGCGGTTCGCCGAGGGCGCGGCGATGCCGCCGCCGAACGCGGTCAGCAGCTGCAGCGCCATCGGATGCGAGGGCACGCGCACCGCGACCGTGTCCTGCCCGCCGGTGACGATGTCCAGTACCTTCGGCTCGCGCGGCAGCACCAGCGTCAGCGGACCCGGCCAGAATCGCTGTGCCAGCTTCGCGGCCGCGTCCGGCACCTCGCGCGCCCAGCGATGCAGGAAGCGCGCGCTGTCGAGGTGCACGATCAGCGGGTGCCAGGCCGGGCGCTCCTTCAGCGCGAAGATCTTCTGCAACGCCGCCGCGTGCTGCGCGTTGGCGCCGAGGCCGTAGACCGTCTCGGTCGGGAACGCGACGATGTCGCCGTCGCGCAGCGCCTGCACGGCGGCGTTCAGTTCCAGCTGCGTTGCCCTGATTGCCTTGGCCATGGACGGGTCGCCCGCGCTACTCGAGCTGAACCCGGTCCCACTGGTCGCCGTGCCGCAGCAGTTCGTAGGCGGGCCAGTAGTGACGGTCGAGCTTCAGCGTGATCATCTCGGGCGCGCCGTTGATCGCCAGCGTCTTGATGCGCAGCGAGGCGCGATCCGCGCGGCCGGTCGCCAGCTTCAGGAAGCTGTCCAGGTCGGGCGTGGGCTGGCCGTCGACCTCGACGATGCGGCGGCCGGGAATCAGCCCGTAGCGGCTGGCCGGCGAGCCGTACGAAAAATACGCGACGTAGACGCCGCTCGGTTCGATGCCGCGCTGCGCGCTCAGCGCGCGATGGCTGGCCTGGAGCGTGGCGCCCTGCCACAGCACCACGCGATCGATGTCCTGCCCGCTCAACGCGGCGGTGCGCACGGTCAGCGTGTGCTCGCCGTCGGTGCGCCAGATCGTCACCGGCACGGCCTCCTGCGCCGCCACCGCGCGCTCGACGTCGCGGAACGTGGTGACCACATGGCCGCCCACGGCCAGCAGCAGATCACCGGGCTGCAGCAGCTGCGCGGCGCTCGTGCCGCCGACCAGCCGCGTGATGCCGAGCACCTGGCGCCGGGCGGGATCACTCTGCTGGATCCGCTTGATCCACGCGTCGTTCAGACCCAGGCCATGCGCGGCGGCCAGTGTCTGCGTCGCGAACTCCGCCTCGAGCGAATGCACGGGCGCGCCGCGGCGCGCCAGCTCGAGCGTCTCGGCGACCAGGTCGGCACTGACGCCGCGGTTCTGCTGCACCAGCTCGCGCCCGTTGTCGGAGGCGAAGCTGGCCCACAGCCCGCGCACGCGTCCGCTGCGATCGGCCAGCACGCCGACCACTTCGTCGGGCGGATTCACCAGCGTGGCGACCTCGATGTTGCTGTCGCGGAACGCCACCGAGCGCGACAGCGGCAGCAGCAGCGGATCGACCTCGGCGATCGCGGTGCTGCGCGACTTGAGCTCGCCGTTGATGTCCAGCCCGACGACATCGATGGCCTCGCCCGCGCGCAGCGGCTTGAGATCGAGCGTCGCGGCGCGCACCCCCGCGCCGCGCACCAGCGCCGGGTCGTACTGCACGACCGCCAGGTTGTGCAGCGGATGGATGTAGACGACCTTCGCCGGGATCTCCACGGTGCCGGCGAACGTCAGCCGCACGTCTCCGATCGATACCGGCACGGTGTTGCGGTCGGTGATCACCAGGCCCCGCTCGGCATCGACGACCAGGCCGGTGCCGTGGTAGTTGCGCTCGTTCACGCCCGAGATCGGATAGGGCATGTCGAAGGTCATGCTGACGAGCGAGGGCGCGAGCAGCCGCTCGGCCGCGGTGCCGGTCGCAGCCGGCGAGGCAAGCCCGTCGCGCATGGTCTCGGGCGCGGGCGGCGGTACCGGCAACGCGTTGCAGTCCCAGTAGCCGGTGGCATCGTTACGGTCGCAGTGGCGCGCCGGAAACCAGCGCCGGTCCATGTGCACCGAGCGCAGCTCGGCGTGGTTCGGGTCATCGAGCGTCACGTAGCGCACCGTGAAGCGCGCACCGTCACCGAGGGAGGCGATGCCGGCTTCGAAGTCCGCCAGCGTCGCGACCGGCTTCGAATTCAGCTCGGTGATGACCGCGCCGCGCGGCACGCCGGCCGCATCCAGGCTGTAGCCGCCCGAGGCCACGAACACGCCGCTGATCGGCAGGTGGAAGTGGCGCGCCTCCTGGTACGAGAGCGTGTGCACGACCGCATCGCCGAACTCGAGGTAGCTCGCCGGCGTGATCGCGTGCAGGTCGTCG
>DATKLZ010000148.1:0-8396 GCA_035542135.1 Steroidobacteraceae bacterium
TGGAGCGGGTGATGGGAATCGAACCCACGTTAGCAGCTTGGGAAGCTGCAGTTCTACCATTGAACTACACCCGCACCGGAGGGCGGCAATTCTAGGGGTGCCGCCGCCGCCACGGCAAGGCACCAAGCCGCCGCCGTGGCCGCGGCCGCACCGGTCGCGGAAACTACGGACTTCCGGCTGCCCTGCCCCTGTGTAGACTTGCCCGATGCACTGGAAATTCAGGGCGGTATACCTGTTGCCGCTGTTCGCCGCCGCGGCGGTGGGCGGCGTGCTGTGGTGGCGCAACCGGCCGCTGGACCTCGACATCGTGCATGCGCACCGCGGGCCGGCGGTGCTCGCGGTGTACGCGACCGGCGTGGTCGAGCCGATCATCGACGTGCCGATCGCGCCGCGCGTCGCCGGCAAGCTGGTGGAGCTGCTCGCCGACGAGGGCGATCGCGTGGCGCGCGACCAGGTGCTGGCGCGGCTCGAGGACACGGACCTGACGCGCGGCATCGAACAGCTCGAGGCGCAGGAGCAGTTCGCGAAGCAGGACCTCGATCGCCAGGACAGCATCCTCGCGCGCGGGCTCGGGGCGCAGGCCGATCGCGACCGCGCCTTCGCCGCATGGCGGGCCGCGCACGCGGCCACCGATCGCGCGCGCGCCGAACAGGCGTTCACGCTGCTGCGCGCGCCGTCGGCGGGCGTCGTCATGCGGCGCGACGGCGAGGTGGGCCAGTACATCGCCGTCAACCAGGTGGTGTTCCACATCGCCGACCCGGCGAAGCTTCGCATCTCGGCGGACGTCGACGAAGAAGACATTCCGCAGGTGGCGGTCGGGCAGCGCGTACTGATCCGCGCCGATGCCTTCCCGCAGCAGGGCTACGAGGGGCGCGTGCTCGAGGTCACGCCGCGCGGCGACACCAGCACGCGCAGCTATCGCGTGCGCGTGAGCATCCCGCCCGGGGCACCGCTGCGCGTCGGCATGACCACCGACACCAACATCGTCATCGACCAGCACGCGGACGCGCTGCTGTTGCCCGCCAGCGCAGTCAGCGACGCCGGGGTGTGGGTGGTGCGCGCGGGCCGCGCCAGCCACGTGGCCGTCAAGGCCGGCATCGCCGGCGAGCGCGAGGTGGAGATTCTCGGCGGCGTCACCGAGGCGGATGCGGTGGTCGCAGCGCCGCCCGCCGAATTGCGCGACGGGCGACGCGTGCGCGTGCGCACCGCAGCCGTGCAGGCGGTCGGTCAGGTGAAATAGGTGCGGCTCCAGGTCGGCATCGCCGTCACGCACCTGCTGGCGCGCAAACGCCAGACGCTGGTCTCGCTCTCGGGCATCGTGCTGGGCACGGCCTTCTTCCTCGCGGTATCGGCGCTGATGCAGGGTTCGCAGGCCGATTTCATCCGCCGGCTGATCGACAACAGCCCGCACATCACGGTCTACGACGAATACCGCGGCGCCGACGTGCAGCCCGCCGAGCTGCTGTGGCCGGAGGGCGCGGTGCAGATCCGCAACGTCAAGCCGCAGACCGAGGTGCGCGGCATCCGCGGCTACCAGCAGAAGCTCGCCTTCGTGGAATCCCTCCCCGGCGTGCGCGTGGCGCCGGTGCTGTCGGGCTCGGTGGTGCTCACCTTCGCCGGGCGTATCGAGGCGGTATCGCTGAGCGGCGTCGTGCCCGCCAGCATCCGCCGCGTCTCGACGATCGAGGACAAGCTGATCGCGGGCTCGCTCGAGGCGCTCGACGCCAACCCGAACGGCATCGTCGTCGGCATCGGGCTGGTCAACAAATTCCACCTCGCGCTCGGGCGCAACGTATCGGTCGCCACCGCGGAGGGCGTGGTGCGCAGCATGAAGATCGTCGGCATCTTCCGCACCGGCACCGCCTCCTACGACGAGACGCAGACCTACGCCGCGCTCAAGCGCGTGCAGTCGCTCCTCGACCGGCCGAACCGCGTGAACCGCTTCGTGATCCAGATGCGCGATGCCTACCAGGCGCGCGCGGTGGCCGCGCAGATCGAGCAGCGCATCGGCTACAAGTCGGTGTCCTGGCTCGAGGCCTCCGAGGACATCATGAGCCTGCTGGCCGTGCGCAGCATCATCATGTACACGGTGGTCGCGGCGATCCTGGTGGTGGCGGCGTTCGGCATCTACAACACCATCTCGACGATCGTCATGGAGAAGACCCGCGACATCGCGATCCTCAAGTCGATGGGATTCCACGCCGGCGACATCCGCCTGATCTTCGTCAGCGAGGGCCTGATGCTCGGGCTCATCGGCAGTTCGCTCGGCCTCGGGCTCGGCCTGCTGTTGATGCTGCTGCTCGACCAGGTAAAGCTCCCGCTCAGCGCCTTCGGCGGACCAACGCGGCTGCCGGTGGATTTCGGCAGCCGCCAGTTCCTGATCGCGTTCAGCTTTGCGATGGCCTCCGCGGTGGCCGCGGCATGGTTGCCGGCGCGCAAGGGCGGACGCGTGCAGCCGGTCGACATCCTCAGGGGCTCGTTGTGAGCGCGCTGTTGCGGGCCGAGCACCTGGTGCGCACGCTGCCGCTGACGGTACCGGTGCCGTTGGTGCGCGACATCAGCCTGGACATCGAGCGCGGCGAGTTCGTCGCGATCATGGGGCCGTCGGGTTCAGGCAAATCCTCGCTCCTGTACCTGCTGGGGCTCCTCGACCGGCCGACCTCGGGACGATTGTGGCTCGATGAGCTCGACACGGCCGGGTTCGATGACGACGCGCTGGCCGACGTGCGCCTCGCGCGGCTCGGCTTCGTGTTCCAGTTCCATTTCCTGCTGGCCGAATTCTCCGCGCTCGACAACGTGATGCTGCCGATGCGGCGTCTGGCGCGGCTGCCGGCGGCGGCGATGCGCGAACGCGCGCAGCAGCTGCTGGCCGACTTCGGCATGGCCGACCAGGCGCACAAGCGGCCCGAGCAGCTCTCCGGCGGGCAGCGCCAGCGCGTGGCGATCGCGCGCGCGCTGGCCAATGATCCGTTGCTGATCCTCGCCGATGAGCCCACCGGCAACCTCGACAGCGCCTCGTCGGCCAACGTGCGCCAGATCCTGCGTGACCTGGCGACGCACCAGGGCAAGACGATCATCGCCGTGTCGCACGACGCCAACTTCGCCGCGGCGGCCGACCGCCGCATCGGCCTGGTGGACGGCCAACTCGACGCGAAGTGGAGCAGCTGACGGAATTCCGGTCCGCCGCCCGCACGATCCGTGCTCAATGCGTGCCGGTGGCCGGCTGTGGCTTCGCCTGCTGCCAGCGATCGAGGATGTCGCGTGCGTGATTGGTCGCGGGATTCATCAACGCGCCGTGTTTCGGCGTCTTCGCGGTCAGCTCGATCACGTAGCCGTTCGGGTCGCGGAAATAGATCGAGCGCACGAACCCGTGGTCGGAGATACCGCGCGTTTCCATGCCCAGCGCGCGGCCCTTCGCGAGCATCGCATCGAGCACCGGCGGCTCGACCTCGAGCGCGATGTGCAGGTCGAAGTCGTGCTGCGGCTTGAACTCGAACGGCATGTCGGGCGCTTCGAAGAACGCCAGGTACGAGCCGTCATCGAGGCGGTAGAAGGTGTGCAGCACCGCCGTCGGGCGGCCGGTCTTCGTCTCGCTGATCTCCAGGCTCCCGGAGAGCGGCAGCCCGAGGAAATCCTCGTAGAACTGCCGCGTCTGCTCGGAATCGCGGCAGCGGTAGGCGTTGTGGTGCAGTCCCTTGATCATGACGTCTCCTGCCGCGAACGGCCGTGCCTACAGGCCGATGAGCGCCTTGCCCCGGTTCGGCTCGATCATGTGCTTGTAGAAGACCTCGTTGACCTTCGACCAGTGCTTCAGCGCCTTCATGTTGTTCATCCAGCGCGTGATGTTCGGGTAGGCGTTGAAGTTGCACGCGACGCACTCGCCCGCAAGCACCATCATGCTGCCCAGGTAATCGGCAATCGTGATCGCATCGCCGCACACGTAGGCATGGTGGGGGCCGATCAGGTGCTCGTCCAGCACCTTCAACCAGCCCAGCGCCTTCTCCCTGCCATGGGCGATGGTGCCGGCCTGCACGGTCTCGTCCTTGCGGCGCAGGGTCGGGAAGATCTGCGGATAGACCAGCCCGTAGCAGAAATCGCGATAGAAGCCGGTGTTGAACCAGTCGAGACGCTCGTTGATGCGCGCGCGCATGCGCGGCGAACTGGGGAAGGCGCCGGAGACATGCATGTCGGCCAGGTAGCGCAGGATCGTTGCCGATTCGGTCAGCCGGAAATCGCCGTCCTCGAGCACCGGCACCTGGTGGCTGGGGTTGATCGCGCTGAACGCGGCCCCGTACTGCTCGCCGGCGGCCAGGTCGATGATCTGGAATTCCAGCGGGATGCCGGCCTCGGCGGCGAACAGCGCCACCGGGCGGCTGGTGGTGGAAACCGGATGGTAGTAGAGCTTCATGTGGAATCCCCCGTGGTCGATCGGCCACCGCGATGGAGCCGGCGGCCCATCGCGCGATTGTGCCACCGCGCGGCAAGACGGGGGTACTGCGCTATCATGGCCCGATGAAGCGAACCACGATCCTGCGGCCCCTCGCGGCCATCGCCCCGGCGCTGGGCCTTGCCTTCGTGCTGTGCACGTCCATCGGCGCGGCCGCCCCCGCGCGCGCCGACGCGGTCGACGACTACCTGGTGAAGGAGCGGGCCGCGCGGCAGATACCGGGCATGGCGGTCGCGATCGTGCGGCAGGGCCGCATCGAGCGCACGCTGGTCTACGGCAGCGCCAATCTCGAGACGAACACGCCGGTGACGGCCGATTCGATCTTCCCGATCGCCTCGACCGACAAGGCGATCACGGCCAGCGGCGTCATGAGGGCGCAGGAGCTCGGCAAGCTCAGGCTCGACGACCCGATCCAGAAGTACGTCGACGTGCCGCTGCCGGGCGTCACGCTGGCGATGCTGCTCAGCCACACATCCGGCATTCCCGACATGGCCCCGGCGCTCGCACAGCGCTACGGCTCGCATGGCTTCCAGCACTACACGACCGCCGAGCTGCTCGACGCGGTGCGCGGCGCGGCGCTCGAGGCCGGGCCCGGCGAACAGTATTCGTATTCGGATTCGGGGCTGCTGCTCGCGCAGCTCGCGACGCAGCAGGCGGTCGGCCGGCCGTGGTACGAGTTCATGCAGGATGAGATCTTCCATCCGGCCGGCATGCTGCACGTGGTCAACTTCGATCCCCACGCGATCATCCCGAATCGCGTCAGCGCCTACACCTTCGACGAGCAGCAGCGGCTGATCCGCGACGACCGCACCGACGTCGAGTTCGGCGAGCTCTACAACGACATCGGCATGACGGTCGGCGATTTCGCGCACTTCGTCATCATGCTCGAGGGGCGCGGGCCGGTGAGCGCCGCCAGCGTGGCGCGCATGACCACGCAGACGCTGCTGAGCGACGGCACCGCCGCGCACGAGATCTACTCGTTCAGCGGCTACGGGCTCGGCACCGGGCTCGATGACCTGCTCGGCCATCCGATGTGGCTGCACACGGGCCACAGCGGCGTGGCGTGGATCCGCGTACCCGACCTCGACATCGCGGTGGTCGTGTTCACGAACCTCGAACACGTGAAGGGCTCGGACGCCGCCGGAATCGCGATCGGCGTCGCCGGGCTCCTCGAACCGAAGCTGTCATTGCGCGACCTGCCGCCGTTGCCCGGCAAGCTGCCGCCGGCCGCGCAGTCGCTGCGCCAGGAATACGAGCTGTTCTACGCCGGCACGCCGGATACGCGCCGCTATTCGCGCCACGCACGGCTGACGATCTGGCAGGCGCGCGATACCTTCGAGGGCCGCCGGCCGCGGCTCGGCGCGCTCAAGGACTGGCAGCTGGTGCGTCATGCGCCGACCGACGGCCAGGACAGCTACCTGTTCCGCGCCACGCACGAACACGGCGAGGTGTACATCCGCTACTCGTTCGATCGCGACGGCAGGATCGACCGCGTCGTGTGGTGGCACCTCTAACGCAGCTTCAGGCGCGCCGCATCAGCGTGCTCTTGCCGAACAGCGAAGCCACCAGGTCGACGGCCACCGCCGCGGTGCGGTTGCGCACGTCGAGCGCCGGGTTGAGCTCCATGATGTCGAGCGAGGCGAGCCGCCCGGTGTCGGCGATCATCTCCATGCACAGCTGCGCTTCGCGGTAGGAAGGCCCGCCGGCCACCGTCGTGCCGACGCCCGGAGCGATCTCCGGGTCGAGGAAATCGACGTCGAAGCTGACATGCAGGTGCGTGTTGTCGTCGATGCCGGTCAGCGCCTGCTCGAGCGTGTGGCGCATGCCCATCTCGTCGATGTAGCGCATGTCGAACACTTCGAGTCCCACCTCGTGCACGAGGCGCTTCTCGCCCTGGTCGACGCTGCGGATGCCGATCTGCCGGATCGCGTCCGGGCTGATCGCCGGCACCGTGCCGCCGATCTCGAGCAGCTCGCGCGGGCCGAGCCCGCACAGGCATGCGACCGGCATGCCGTGGATGTTGCCGCTGGGCGTCAGCACGCTGGTGTTGAAGTCGGCATGCGCATCGAGCCACAGCACGCGCAGGCTGTGGCCGCGTTCGCGGCAGTGGCGCGCGACGGCGCTGATCGAGCCGATCGCGAGCGAGTGGTCGCCGCCCAGCAGGATCGGCAACCTGCCCGCCTGCAGCTCGCCGTGCACCGCGCCGTGCACAAGCCGGTTCCAGGCGACCACTTCCTCCAGGTGCCGATAGCCCTGGTGCGAGGGCAGCCACGGATTGCCGGGGCCGGCCAGGTTCCCCTGGTCGTTCACCGTCAGGCCCTGCGATTCGAGCATCGCGCCGATGCCGGCGACGCGCAGCGCCTCCGGTCCCATCGAGGCGCCGCGCATGCCCGCGCCGATGTCTGTCGGCGCGCCGATCAGCCCGATCACCGCGGCCATGGTTCAGCCCGTCAGGCGCAGGCGTGCGCGCTTGCCCGCGCCGATCGTGCCGCCGTACAGGTCCTTCGGATCTTCGAGGCCCGGCACCAGGTCGATCTGGCGATGGCTGCCGCGCTCCTCGTGCAGCAGCTTGTGCAGGAAACGCAGTGCCGAATAGTCCTGCAGCGCGAAGCCGACCGAATCGAAGATGGTGATGTCGGCATCGCTGCCGCGTCCCGCGGCCGCGCCGCCGAGGAGCGAGGCGAACTCGGTCACCGGGAAATCGGGCTCCATCTGCTGGATCTCGCCCTCGATGCGCGACTGCGGTTCGTACTCGACGAAGACGCGCGCGCCGGGCATGCGCAGGATGTCGCCGTGCAGTTCGGTCTTGCCCGGGCAGTCGCCGCCGACCGCGTTGATGTGCATGCCCTCACGCACCATCGGCGGCGTCATGATCACGGCGTTTTTCTTGTCGGCGGTCACCGTGGTGACGATGTCCGCGCCCTTGCAGGCCTCGGCGGTGGAGCGGCAGCGCACGCGCTTCACGCCTGCGAACTCGGGCATCGCCGCCAGGTTGCGCTCGAGCTTGGCGCTGGCCGCGCCGTCGACGTCATACAGCCGCAGCTCGCGGATGCCGAGCATGCGGCAGAAGGCGATCGCCTGGAATTCGCTCTGCGCGCCGTTGCCGATCAGCGCCATCACCGTGCTGTCGCGGCGCGCCAGGTGCTTCGCCGCCAGGGCCGACATCGCGGCGGTACGCAGCGCCGTGGTCACGGTCAGTTCCGACAGCAGCAGCGGATAGCCGGTGTCGACATCGGCCAGCACGCCGAAGGCGGTGACGGTCAGGAGCCCCGCGGCGGTGTTCTTCGGGTGGCCATTGACGTACTTGAAGCTGTAGAGCCGCCCGTCGCTGGTCGGCATCAGTTCGATGACGCCGACCGCCGAATGGCTGGCCAGGCGCGCGGACTTCTCGAACTCGCCCCAGCGCCGGTAGTCGGCCTCGATCTCGCCGGCAAGCCGTTCCATGAACAGGCCCGCACCCAGTTTGTGCACGAGGCGCTGGATATCGCTGACGCCGATGTAATCAACCATGGCACCGCTCCCGTTGGGCCCGGCCGCCTCGATCGGGTGGCCGCCAACGGCGATCATCCCCCGGGGCGCGGCTAACAAGAAGCAAGCTACCTGCTCAATATGTGACCTCTTTTGGTTATAATGGCAGCATTATTTGTCATTCTGATCACTTTCAGCCATGGACGAACTGGACCACAAGCTGATTTCGAGCCTGCGCGGCAATGCGCGGCTGACGGTCGCGGCGCTGGCCAAGGAACTGCACGTGGCCCGCGGCACGATCCAGAACCGCATCGCCCGGCTGGAGCGCGACGGCACGATCGCCGGCTACACGCTGCGGCTCGGCACGCCGATCGACGAGCGCGGCATCACCGCGCTGATGACGATCGCGGTGGAAGGCAACAGCGCGGACGCGGTGCTGCGGAGCCTGCGCGGCGACCCGGCCGTGCGCACGCTGCATACG
>DATKLZ010000149.1:0-7542 GCA_035542135.1 Steroidobacteraceae bacterium
GTGTCGGCGCTGATCGGGCGGCTCTGTTCGCGCACGAACTTCATGCCGTTGTAGTCCGGCGGATTATGGCTCGCGGTGACCATGATGCCGCCGTCGAGCTGTTCGGCGAAGGTGGCGAAGTACACGCCTTCGGTGCCGCACAGGCCGATGTCGGTGACGTCGACGCCCGAATCGTTGAGTCCACTGATCAGCGCGGCCGACAGCGTCTGGCTGGTGGCGCGGATGTCGCGCCCGACCGCCACGTTCTTCGGTTGGACGAAGGCCGCGTAGGCTTGCCCGATCTGGTAGGCCAGCGCTTCGTTCAGTTCGGTCGGGATGCGCCCGCGGATGTCGTAGGCCTTGAAGCAGCTCAGCGTGCTCATTTCGTCGTCCCCTGCCGCCCGTACTGGTCCTCGAAGCGGACGATATCATCCTCGCCGAGGTAGCCGCCCGACTGCACCTCGATGATGTGCAGCGGCACCTTGCCCGGGTTCTCGATGCGGTGGCGCACGCCGATCGGGATGTAGGTCGACTGGTTCTCCTCCAGCAGGAACACCTCGTCGCCGCGCGTGATGCGCGCGGTGCCGGAGACCACCACCCAATGCTCCGCGCGATGGTGGTGCAGCTGCAGCGAGAGCACGCCGCCGGGCCGCACGGTCAGGCGCTTGACCTGGAAGCGGTCGCCGCTGTCGAGGCTGTCGTAGCTGCCCCAGGGCCGGAACACCTCGCGGTGCAGCAGGTGTTCGCTGCGCCCTCTTTCCTTGATACGCGCCACCAGCGCCTTGACGTCCTGCACGCGATCGCGCGGCGCGACCAGCACCGCATCCTTCGTCTCGACGACGACGTGGTCATTGAGGCCGACGACGGCGACCAGCCGGCTCTCGGCATGCAGGTAGCTGCCGTGCGTGTCCTCGGCCAGCACGTCGCCGCGGATCACGTTGTTGTTCGCGTCGGCCTGGCAGGCCGCGTGGAGCGAGGACCACGAGCCCACGTCGCTCCAGCCTGCATCCAGCGGCACGACGACGGCGCTGGCGGTGCGCTCCATGACCGCGTAGTCGATCGATTCGGCGCGGCAGGCGCCGAACGCCGCCGCGTCGATGCGCGTGAAGTCGAGGTCGCGTTGCGCGCTCGCATAGGCCTGTTCGCAGGCCGCCGCGATGTCGGGCGCCAGCCGGCGCAGCTCGTCGAGGTAGGCGCGGGCGCCGAACACGAACATGCCGCTGTTCCAGTAGTAGCCGCCGCGCGCGAGGAATTCCTCGGCCCTGGCGCGCTCGGGCTTCTCGACGAAGCGGGCGATGCTCCAGGCGCCGCCGGCCAGCGCCTGGCCGCGCTCGATGTAGCCGTAGCCGGTCTCGGGCGATTGCGGCACCACGCCGAAGGTCACCAGCCTGCCGCCGCGCGCGGCAGCCGCCGCGACCTGCACCGCGGCGCGAAACGCCGCGGCGTCGCGGATCACGTGGTCGGCCGGCAGCACCAGCAGCAGCGCGTCGCCGCCGCCGCTGGCGATCGCCGCCAGCGCCGCCAGCGCGATCGCCGGCGCCGTGTTGCGACCCACCGGCTCGAGCACGATCGCGCGGGCCGGCGCGTTGATCGCGCGCAGTTGCTCGGCCACGATGAAGCGGTGCGCATCGTTGCAGACCACGACCGGCGCGGCCACCGGGAGCCCGCCGAGCCTGAGCACGGTGTCCTGCAGCATCGTGTGCTCGCCGACCAGCGGCAGCAGCTGCTTCGGGTACAGTTCGCGCGACAGCGGCCACAACCGCGTGCCCGCACCGCCGGACAGCACGACCGGCGTCAGTTCGATGGCCCCGTCACTCATCGGCTCGAGCTCTCCCCGGCGCGCAGCCCGCGGCCGATGGCGTAGTAATCGAATCCCAGCCGCGCCAGCAACGCGGGATCGTACAGGTTCCGTCCGTCGAAGATGCGCGGGCTGGCGAGCAGCGTGCGCAGCCGCTCGAAGTCGGGACTGCGGAACTCCTGCCACTCGGTCGCGATCAGCAGCGCGGCGGCGCCGGCGGCCGCGCCGTACGCATCGGCGCTGAAGCTCAGCTGCGCCTGGCCCGCGTACAGGCGGCGGGCCTCGTCCATCGCGATCGGGTCGTACGCGCATACGCTCGCCCCGGCGGCCACGAGCGCGTCGATGATGACGCGGCTCGGCGCCTCGCGCATGTCGTCGGTGTTGGGCTTGAAGGCGAGCCCCCACAGCGCGATCTTCGCGCCACGCAGCGCGCCGCCCAGCACCGCGGAGAGCTTGCGCACCAGGATCGACTTCTGCCGCTGGTTGACGGCCTCGACGGCGTGCAGCACCTCGGGTTCGATGCCGGCCTCCTGCGCCGAGCGGATCAGCGCCTTGACGTCCTTCGGGAAGCAGGAGCCGCCGTAGCCGGTGCCGGGGTAGATGAAGCCGTAGCCGATGCGCGGATCGGAGCCGATGCCGATGCGCACGCGCTCGATATCGGCGCCGACGCGCTCGGCGATGTTCGCCAGCTCGTTCATGAAGCTGATCTTCGTGGCCAGCATCGTGTTGGCGGCATACTTGGTCAGCTCCGCCGACCGGATGTCCATGACGATCAGGCGGTCGTGGTTGCGCGTGAACGGTTCGTACAGCGCGCGCATCAGCTCGGTCGAGCGCGTGCCGTCGGTGCCGATGACGACGCGGTCGGGCTTCATGAAATCCTGGATCGCCGCGCCTTCCTTGAGGAATTCGGGGTTTGCGACGATGTCGTAGTCGACCTGCGCGCCGCGCGCCGCCAGCGCCGCGTCGATGGTCGCGCGCACCTGGTCGGCCGTGCCCACCGGCACCGTCGATTTCGTGACCACGACGGCGTGGCGCTGCAGTCGCGCGCCGATCGTGCGCGCCACCTCGAGCACATGGCTCAGGTCGGCCGAGCCGTCCTCGCCCGGCGGCGTGCCGACGGCAATCAGCTGGAACAGCCCGTGCTCGACGCCCCGGGCCGCGTCGGTCGTGAACTGCAGGCGTCCGCCGGCGTGGTTGCGGCGGATCAGGGCATCGAGCCCGGGCTCGTGGATCGGCACGTCGCCCTGGTTCAGGCGCGCCACCTTGCCGGCATCGACATCCACGCAGACGACGTGGTTGCCGGCTTCGGCCAGGCAGGCGCCCGTGACCAGGCCGACGTAGCCGGATCCGAAAATCGTCACTTTCATGGACGCGGCGTCTCTGGGTCGGGTGGCAAGGTGCGCAAGCCTAAGTGAAGCCCGTCATGAAGACAAAGGCGTGATGATCAGTTCCAGCCGGCGGTTCAGGTCGCGCCCCTCGGGCGTATCGGGCGCCGGCAGCTGCGCGGCCTCGCCGACGCCGCGCGCGACGAGCCGCTCCGGCGCGACGCCGTGGATCTGCAGGTAGGCCGCGACGACGCCGGCGCGACCCTGCGACTGCTGCTGGTTGAACTCGGCGGTGCCGATCGTGTCGGTGTACACGGCGACGACGACCTGCGTGCGTTTGTAGTCGCGCAGCGAGCGCGCCAGCGCATCGAGCATCGCGGTGCCGGCCGGCAGCAGCTCGGCGCGGTCGGCGGCGAACACCAGCCGTACCGGGCAGCGCACGGTCAACTGCCGCTCAGTGTGCTCGATCACGGCGGCGGTGGGCGCCAGCGCCGCGCGCAGCTCGGCTTCCACGTTGGCGAACCAGGCCGGCTCGGTTGGCTCACTGGCGGATGCCGCGGCCACGCACGACAATGCCAGCGCCAGCCATCGCAAGACCCCGACCCACGCCGCTCCGTGCACCCCTTGGACCATGGTTTCGCCTCGGCACCCATGCAGAATCGCGATATTGTGCCGCCAAACCGGACCGCCGGGTTGGAACTCGACGTAAAATCCCCGCCCAGGCGCGCAAACCCGAGGAGCGGACTTGAGCAAGACTGCACTGATCACCGGCATCACCGGCCAGGACGGTGCCTACCTGGCCGAGTTCCTGCTCGGCAAGGGCTACGAGGTGCACGGCATCAAGCGGCGCGCCTCCAGCTTCAACACCGACCGCATCGATCACCTGTACCAGGATCCGCACGAGCGCAACGTGCGGCTGCGCCTGCACTACGGCGACCTGACGGATGCGACCAACCTGATCCGTATCGTGCAGCAGGTGCAGCCCGACGAGATCTACAACCTGGCCGCGCAGAGCCACGTGGCCGTGTCGTTCGAGACGCCCGAGTACACCGCGAATGCCGATGCGCTCGGCGCGCTGCGGCTGCTCGAGGCGGTGCGCATCCTCGGGCTCGGCGGCAAGACGCGCTTCTACCAGGCCTCGACCTCGGAGATGTTCGGCAAGGTGCAGGAGACGCCGCAGCGCGAGACCACGCCGTTCTATCCGCGCTCGCCCTATGGCGCCGCCAAGGTCTACGCCTACTGGATCACCGTCAACTATCGCGAGGCCTACGGCCTGTACGCCTGCAACGGCATCCTGTTCAACCATGAGTCGCCGGTCCGCGGCGAGACCTTCGTCACGCGCAAGATCACGCGCGCGCTGGCACGCATTTCGCTCGGTTCGCAGGACTGCCTGTACCTGGGCAACCTCGACTCGCTGCGCGACTGGGGCCACGCCCAGGATTTCGTCGTCGCGCAGTGGCTGATGCTGCAGCAGGAAAGGCCCGAGGACTACGTCATCGCGACCGGCAGCCAGCACTCGGTGCGCGAGTTCGTCACGCTGGCGGGCGCGGAGCTGGGCATGAAGATCGAATGGCGCGGCAGCGGGCTCGACGAACAGGGGATCGACGCCAGCAGTGGCAGGAAGGTGGTCGCAGTGGATCCGCGCTATTTCCGGCCGACCGAGGTCGACACGCTGCTTGGCGATGCCTCGAAGGCGCGGCGCCAGCTCGGCTGGAGCGCGCAGATCGGCTTCGAGCAGCTGGTGCGCGAGATGGTGCAGGCCGACCTGGAGCTCGCCCGGCGCGATGCGCTGATGGCACGCGAAGGGTTCAAGACCTTCCAGCGCCACGAATGACGCGGGCACCGGGCCGCGGGGCGCTCAGGCATGGATAGGCACGCGCGCATCTTCGTCGCCGGCCACCGCGGGCTGGTCGGCTCGGCCGTCGTGCGGCGCCTCGAGGCCCTGGGGTACGACAACCTGCTGCGGGCCTCGCGTGCCGAGCTCGACCTCAGGCGCCAGGCCGCGGTCGAGCAGTGGTTCGCCGCGCACCGTCCCGAGGTCGTGATCCTGGCGGCGGCGCATGTCGGCGGCATCCACGCCAACGACACCTACCCGGCGGAGTTCATCCGCGACAACCTCGAGATGCAGTGCAATGTCATCGATGCGGCGTACCGGCATGGCGCGCGCAAGCTCACCTTCCTCGGTTCGAGCTGCATCTACCCGAAGCTCGCGCCGCAGCCGCTCAGCGAAGACAGCCTGCTGACCGGGCCGCTCGAACCGACGAACGAGTGGTACGCGATCGCCAAGATCGCCGGCATCAAGATGTGCCAGGCCTATCGCCGCCAGTACGGGTTCGACGCGATCTCGGTGATGCCGACGAACCTGTACGGGCCGGGCGACAATTTCAGCCTGGAGAATTCACACGTGTTGCCGGCGCTGATGGCGAAATTCCACGCGGCGCACCGCGCCGGGGAGCCGACCGTCACGGTGTGGGGCACGGGTACGCCGCGCCGGGAATTCCTGTATGTCGACGATCTCGCCGACGCCGTGGTCTTCCTGACGTGCCACTACGCGGAAGCCGCGCCGATCAACGTCGGCACCGGCTCCGACCTGACGATCCGCGAACTGGCCATGCGCATCGCCGAGGTGGTCGGCTTCCGGGGCGAGCTGGCGTTCGATACCGGCAGGCCCGACGGCACGCCGCGCAAGCTGCTGGATGTGCGCCGTCTGCACGCGCTGGGCTGGCGCGCCAGCACGGACCTCGACACCGGCCTGCGCAAGACTTACGAGTGGTTCTGCGCGCACGAGAGGCAGCTGCGCCGCTAGGGCCTGTTCAAGTCTCAGGGCACCAGGATCGTCGAGCCGGAGGTGCGGCGCGCCTCGAGCGCGGCGTGCGCCTGCGCGGCCTCGTGCAGCGCGAAGCGCTGACCGATCAGCACGCGGATGCGGCCGCGCCGGATGAGCGCGAACAGCTCGCGGGCGGCCAGCTGCCGCAGGCGGGGCGTGTTGACGTAGTGGGCCACCGTCGGGCGCGTCAGGAACAGCGAGCCGCGCCGCAGCAGTTCCAGCGGCGCGATCGGCGGCACGGCGCCCGAGGCGTTGCCGAAGCTGACCATCAGGCGGCAGGGCTTGAGGCTGTCGAGCCCGGCCATGAAGGTGTCCTTGCCGACGCCGTCGTACACGACATCGACGCCTTGCCCCTTCGTGTGCGCGCGCACCCTGGCCGCGAGCCCCTCGTAGCCGACGATCACGTGGCGGCAACCGTTGCGCTTGGCGAGCGCCACCTTGGCCTCGCTCCCGACGACGCCGATGACCGTGGCGCCGAGCGCGCGCGCCCACTGGCACAGGATCAGCCCGACGCCGCCTGCGGCCGCGGTCACCAGCAGCACATCGCCGCGCTTGACCCGGTACACGCGCCGCAGCAGCGCCCACGTCGTCAGGCCCTTGAGGGTGACGGCCGCGGCCTGCTCGTCCGGGATGTCACGCGGGATCCTGATCAGTTCATCGGCCCCGAGCACGCGCTGCTCGGCGTACGAGCCATTGCTCCCGCCCGAATAACAGACGCGGTCGCCGACCTTCAAGCCGCGCACGCCCTTGCCGAGCGCCTCGATGACACCGGCGCCTTCGGTGCCGAGCCCGGTGGGCAGCGCGCTCGGATACAGCCCGGTGCGGATGTAGACGTCGAAGTAATTGACGCCGATGGCGGTGTGCCGCAGCAGCACCTCGCCCGCACCCGGCGCCGGCACCGGATGTTCTTCCCACCTGAGCCTGTCCGCGCCGCCGAATTCATGGAGCCGGATCGCCTTCGACATGGGCCTGTCCCCCTACTCGAACCCGCGCACGCGCTTGCTGCGCAGGCTGTCCTTCGCGCGCTGCAGGCGCAGCAGCAGTTCCGGGCCCTGCCGCAGCGCCACGCCGACCACCAGCGTATCGACGACCGTCAGCTGCGCCAGCCGCGTCGTCATCGGCGTATAGATATCCGTATCCTCGTCGACGAGCAACTCGAGCGCGACCGAGCAGCGCGCGGCCAGCGGCGCACCGAGCGCCGTGATGCCGATGACGTCGGCCCCGGATTCGCGCGCCAGGTCGACGCTCGAGATCAGGTCGGTGGTGCGGCCACTGGCCGAGAACGCCAGCACCACGTCGCCGGCCTTGAGCATCGTCGCCGCCATGCCGTGCACGTGCGCGTCGGAATAGGCGACCGACTGGAACCCGAGCCGGAACAGCTTGTGCTGCGCATCGGCGGCCACGATGCCGGAGCTGCCGAGCCCGTAGCATTCGACGCGCCGCGCCGCGCACAGCAGCGAAATCGCGCTCTCGAGCCGGGCCGGATCGAGCTGGCTGCGCACCTGCAGCAGCGTGCGCGCCGCCTTGCCGAAGACCTTGGCGGCCATTTCGGCGACGGAATCGCCCGGCGCGACGTCGGCGTGCATGAACAGCTGCCCGCTCGCCAGGCTCTG
>DATKLZ010000150.1:0-7894 GCA_035542135.1 Steroidobacteraceae bacterium
CGCCGGCAAGAAATATCCGATGATCCTGATCATCCACGGCGGACCGAACGGGCAGGACGACCACTCCGCCGATTTCGGCGCCTACCAGTTCCGGCGCCAGCAGTTCGCCGCGTTCGGCTACGT
This sequence comes from Steroidobacteraceae bacterium, assembly GCA_035542135.1. Taxonomy (GTDB): domain Bacteria; phylum Pseudomonadota; class Gammaproteobacteria; order Steroidobacterales; family Steroidobacteraceae; genus FEN-1191. The sequence continues at coordinate 124 of DATKLZ010000150.1, forward strand.
CGTGCTCGGCGTCAACTATCGCGGCTCGAGTGGCCGCGGCCTCGACTACGGCAAGGCGATCTTCGCCGACTGGGGCCACCGGGAAGTGGAGGACCTGCTCGCCGGCGTCGATGCGGTGGTCGCGAGCGGCATCGTCGATCCGCAACGCCTCGGCATCGGCGGCTGGAGCTACGGCGGCATCCTCACCGACTACACGATCGCCTCCGACCCGCGCTTCAAGGCCGCGTACAGCGGCGCCGGCAGCGCGAACCAGATCGGGATGTACGGCACCGACCAGTACATCCTGCAGTACAACAACGAGATCGGCCCGCCGTGGCGCAACCCCGCGCTGTGGCTGAAGGTGTCGTATCCGTTCTTCCACGCCGACCGCATCCACACGCCGACGATGTTCTTTGGCGGCACGCTCGATTTCAACGTGCCGGTCGCCGGCGGCGAGCAGATGTACCAGGCGCTGCGGACGCTCGGCGTGCCGACGCAGCTGATCGTCTACCCCGACCAGTACCACGAGTTCACGCGGCCGAGCTTCATGAAGGACCGGCTCGAGCGCCAGGCCGCGTGGTTCGACAAGTACCTGCATCCCGACAAGTAGCCGCCGCCGCGGCGGCGGCGGCGAGCATTGCGGCTCGACCTCGTCGAGGTTCCGGATCATTCAGCGTTACATGTACGCACGTACATGTAACGCTGAATCAGAAAGGACGTCGCCATGGCGGCGGTCGCCCGGCCCGCCTCCGTCGATTGGTGCGACGCCCCTGTTACGGCGGCGAGTAGTAGGCCGCGAGCTTGTTGCCGTCGGGGTCGCGGAAGAACGCGGCGTAGAAGGTCTCGCTGCGCGCGCCGGGCGGGCCTTCGTCCTTGCCGCCGAGCTCGATCGCCTTCTTGTGGATCGCATCGACGGTCGCCTTGGAATCCGCCGCAAACGAGACCATCGTGCCGTTGCCGACGCTGGCGGGCTTGCCGTCCAGCGGCTTGATCAGCAGCAGGCTCGAGTGGCCGTTGGGCGTGCCCCAGCTGATGTAGCGCTCGGTCTCGCCGTCGCGGCGGGCGCCGAGCACGGCCAGCACCGGGTCGTAGAACTGGGCGGATCTTGCCGGGTCGTTGGTGCCGATGCAGACATAGCCGATCATGGTGTTCCCTCTCGTCGAAGCGGCCCTGGTAGGGGTGGAGATTCGGCGCGCACAATAGCAAACTTGCGCCATGCCGACCGCGCCGCACCTGCACGTGATGTCCGCGCCTTCGGGAGCCGGGAAAACCAGCCTCGTCAAGGCGCTGCTGGCGGCGCGGCCGCGGCTCGCGGTGTCGGTGTCGACGACGACGCGCAAGCCACGGCCGCACGAGGTCGAGGGGCGCGACTACTACTTCGTCAGCAACGAGGAATTCGACCGGCGGGTCGCGGCGGGCGCCTTCCTCGAGCATGCGCGCGTGTTCGACAACCAGTACGGCACCGGGCGCGAGCAGGTGGCGGCCAAGCTTGCGGCCGGGCACGACGTGCTGCTCGAGATCGACTGGCAGGGGGCGCGGCAGATCCGCGCGCGGGCACCCGATTGCGTGTCGATCTTCATTTTGCCGCCCTCGCGCGCGGCGCTCGAGGAGCGGCTGCGCGCGCGCAAGACCGACAGCGAGGCGGTCATCGCGCGGCGGCTCGCCGACGCGGCGGACGACATGTCGCACTGCCTGGAATTCGACTATGCGGTGGTCAACGACAACTTCGACCAGGCGGTCGCGGAGCTCCTGACGATCATCGACGCGGGCCCCGGGCAGCGGCCGGCGGCGCTGGCCGCGAACCGGCCGGCCCTGAAACCCCTGCTGCAATCGCTGGTGGCCAAAAACCCCTGATTTGGCGTATACTTACCGAGTCTGTCACCCGCACATCCAGCCGCAGGAATACAAGCAAGCGCCATGGCCAGAGTCACCGTCGAAGATTGCCTCGAGAACGTCGATAACCTGTTCCAGCTCGTGCTGCTGGCCTCGCAGCGCGCGCGCCGCCTCGCCAATGGCGCCGAGGCGACCGTGCCGGTCGACAACGACAAACCCACCGTGCTGGCGCTGCGTGAGATCGCTGCCGGCAACATCACGCCCGAGATGCTGCGCGAACCCGAGCCGGAACCGGTGGCACCGCCGATGCCGGATGCGGAGAACGAATCCTCCTTCCGCGCGCCGCAGTTCGGGCTGATCGAACGCGACTGACGAGGCTGCGCCCTAGCGCTTTGCGTTAGAGCAGTCGGCCCATGGACTACGCGTCGCAGTTGCTGGGCTTTCTTCCCGGCAGCGCCACGCGCCGCACCCCCGGCCTCAAGGACCTGCTGGCGAAAGTCAGCACCTACCTGCCGCCCGAGCAGGTCGAGCGCGTGCGTGCCGCGGCCGAGTTCGGCGCCGCCGCGCACCAGGGCCAGAAGCGCCTGAGCGGCGAGCCGTACATCGCGCATCCGGTGGCGGCGGCCGAGATCCTCGCCGAGCTCCATCTCGACGCCGACACGCTGATCGCGGCGATCCTGCACGATGTCATCGAGGACACGCCGACGCCGAAGGCCGAGATCGCCGCGCGCTTCGGCAATGATGTCGCCGAGATCGTCGATGGCGTCACCAAGCTCGACCAGATCCAGTTCAAGAGCCGGCAGGAGGCGCAGGCCGAGAGCTTCCGCAAGATGCTGCTGGCGATGGTACGCGACCTGCGCGTCATCCTCGTCAAGCTCGCCGACCGCACGCATAACCTCCGGACGATGGACGCGGTGCCGCCGGCCAAGCGCCGGCTGGTGGCGCGCGAGACGCTCGACATCTACGCGCCGGTGGCCGAGCGGCTCGGGCTCTACACCATCAAGCTCGAGCTCGAGGAGCTCGGCTTCCGCACGCTCTATCCGCAGCGCTATCGCGTCATCGAGCGCGCGCTCAAGCGCGCGATCGGCAACCAGAAGGAATTCCTCGCCAAGATCCGCGCGCAGTTCGAGCCGGCGCTGAAGAAGGCCGGCATCAACGCGGTGGTCGAGACGCGCGAGAAGCACCTGTACAGCATCTACCAGAAGATGCAGCGCAAGCGCGCGCCGCTGGCCGAGATCGTCGACGTGTATGGGCTGCGCATCATCGTCGACAGCGTCGACACCTGCTATCGCGCGATCGGCGTCGTGCACGGCGTGTACAAGCCGATGCCCGGGCGCTTCAAGGACTACATCGCGATTCCGCGCGTCAACGGCTACCAGTCGCTCCACACGACGCTGTTCGGGCCGAACGCGGTGCCGATCGAGGTGCAGATCCGCACGCGCGAGATGGACCAGGTGGCCGAGTCGGGCATCGCCGCGCACTGGAAATACAAGGAGCACGCCGGCGAGGGCTCGGCGCAGCAGGAGCGCGCACGCACCTGGCTGACGCACCTGATGCAGATGCAGGAGAGCGGCAACTCCGAGGAGTTCATCGAGAGCGTCAAGGTCGACCTGTTCCCCGACAAGGTCTACGTGTTCACGCCGCGCGGGGAGATATTGCGCCTGCCGCGCGGCGCGACCGTGGTCGACTTCGCCTACGCGGTGCACACCGACATCGGCAACCGCTGCGTCGCGGCCAAGGTCGACCGGCGGCTCACGCCGCTGCGCACCGTGCTGCGCAACGGCCAGACCGTGCACATCATCACGGCGAAGGGCGCGCGGCCGAATCCCGCCTGGGTGAATTTCGTCGTCACCGCGAAGGCGCGCAGCGGCATCCGCCACTATTTGAAGAGCCTGAAGAGCCACGAGGCGATCGAGCTCGGCCGACGGTTGCTGCAGCAGGCGCTGGCCGAGTTCCATGTCGACCTCGACAAGATCGAGCCGGCGACGCTGAGCGCCGCACTGAGTGAATTCGCACTGCATTCGGCCGAAGAGCTCTACGAGCGCATCGGCCTGGGCGAACGGCTGGCGCCGCTGGTGGCGCGCCGGCTGCTCCCGGGCGAGCCCGCGCACAGCGGCGACGGCCAGCCTGCCGGGCATGCCGCGCCGCTCGCGGTCGCCGGCGCGGAGGGACTGCTGGTCACCTACGCGCACTGCTGCTACCCGCTGCCGGGCGATCCGATCCTCGCGTTCCTCAGCACCGGGCGCGGCATCGTGATCCACCGCGAAACCTGCGCCAACGTCGCCGACTACCGCAAGCACCCGGAGAACTGGCTGCCGGTGAACTGGCAGCCGAGCGACGGGCGGCTGTTCTTCACCGAGATCCGCGTCGAGGCGGCCAACAGGATGGGACTGTTGGCGGCCGTCTCAGCCGCAATCTCCGGCACGCAGACCAACATCTGCAGCGTCAACTTCCAGCACGAGGAGTCGGAGACCGTATCGATGGTCTTCGTGCTCGAGGTGCGCGACCGCGAGCACCTGGCGCGCGTGATCCGCACGGTACGAAGGATGACCGATGTGGTCCGCGTCGTGCGTACAATTGCCGGACAGAACCGCAAGAGGGAACCCGCACCACCATGAGCAGCATCATCCACACCAAGCATGCACCGCAGGCGATCGGCACCTACTCGCAAGCCGTGCGCGCCGGCGACACCGTGTACATCTCGGGCCAGATTCCGCTGGACCCGGCCACCGGCGCGCTGGTGAGCGGCGACATCGAGGCCGAGATCCGCCGCGTGTTCGAGAACCTGAAGGCGATCGCGGAGGCCGCCGGCGGCTCGCTCGCCAAGGTCGTGAAGCTGTCGGTGTTCCTGACCGACATGACGCATTTCCCGAAGGTCAACGAAATCATGGCGACCTACTTCAGTTCGCCGTATCCGGCGCGCGCCGCGATCGGGGTGGCCGCGCTGCCGCGCGGCGCACGCGTCGAGATGGAGTGCATACTCAGCCTCGCATGAGCCGCGCTCCGGTCCAGGCGCGGGCCGAGGCGGCGGGCGCACAGGCCGGACGCACTGCGGCCAGCCTCGCGCTGCGCGGCGTCGGCCCGCAGCTCGCCACGCGGCTGGCGCGCCTCGGCGTGCGCACGCTCGGCGACCTGCTGTTCGTGCTGCCGCTGCGATACGAGGACCGCACGCGCGTCGTGCCGATCGGCGCGCTGCAGGCCGGCACGCGCGCCGTCGTCGAGGGCGAGGTGCTGCTGGCCGAGGTCGTGATCCGCCGTCGCCGCCAGCTGCTGGTGCGCCTGGGCGACGGCTCCGGCTCGCTGACGCTGCGCTTCTTCCATTTCTCGAACGCGCAGCGCGCCGGCCTCGCGCGCGGCACGCGGTTGCGCTGCCACGGCGAGGTGCGCCGCGGGCCGCTCGGGCTCGAGATCGTGCATCCCGAATACCGCGGCATCGGTGCGACCGGTGAACCGCTGCCGCAAACGCTGACGCCGATCTATCCTTCCACCGAGGGCGTCACGCAGGGGCGGCTGCGCAGTCTCGTGGAGCGCGCCTTCGCCGCGACTCCTGCCAGCGCGCTGATCGATTTCCTGCCGCGCGAGCTGCGCGCGCAGCTGCAGCTGCCCGAGTTGCGCGCGGCGCTCGATTTCCTGCACCAGCCGCCGGTCGGCACCGAGCTGGCGACGCTCGCGGCCGGCAAGCATCCGGCGCAGCGGCGGCTCGCGCTCGAGGAGCTGCTCGCGCACCAGCTCTCGCTGATGGCGCTGCGCCGTGCGACCAAGGCCGACAGCGCCCGCGCGCTCGGCGCCGGCCGCGCATTGCAGCAGCGTTTCCTCGCGCAGCTGCCGTTCCGCTTCACGGCCGCGCAGGCGCGCGTGCTCGAGGAGATCAACCGCGACCTGGCGCTGCCGCAGCCGATGACGCGGCTGGTGCAGGGCGATGTCGGTTGCGGCAAGACCGCGGTCGCCGCCGCCGCGGCCGCGCTCGCGCTGGGCTCGCAGGTGCAGGTCGCGCTGATGGCGCCGACCGAACTGCTCGCCGAGCAGCACGCACGCACGCTGACGAACTGGTTCGCGCCGCTCGGCATTCCGGTCGTGCTGCTCACCGGCTCGATGGGCGCGCGCGCGCGCCGCACGGCGCTCGCAGGCATCGCGGCCGGGCAGTTGCCGCTCGTGGTCGGCACGCACGCGCTGTTCCAGGAGAGCGTGGAATTCCAGTCGCTCGCGCTGGCGATCATCGACGAGCAGCACCGCTTCGGCGTCGAGCAGCGCCTGCTGCTGCGGCAGAAGGGGCGCGGCCACATGCCGCACCAGCTGATCATGACCGCGACGCCGATTCCGCGCACCCTGGCGATGACCGCGTATGCCGACCTCGATGTCTCGGTCATCGACGAATTGCCGCCCGGACGCGCGCCGGTGCGCACCGTCGTCGTGCCCAGCGAGCGGCGCGCCGAGATCGTCGCGCGCATCGACGAGGCCTGCCGCAACGGCGGCCAGGCCTACTGGGTCTGCGCCCTGATCGAGGAATCGGAGGAGCTGCGCTGCCAGGCGGCCGAGGAATCCGCGGCGGCGCTGACCGAGGCGCTGCCGCACCTGCGCGTCGGCCTCGTGCATGGCCGCCTGGCGCCGGCGCGCAAGGAGGCGGTGATGCACGCCTTCGCGCGCGGCGAGATCCAGCTGCTCGTGGCGACCACCGTCATCGAGGTGGGCGTCGACGTGCCCAACGCCAGCGTCATGGTCATCGACAATGCCGAACGCATGGGGCTGGCGCAGCTGCACCAGCTGCGCGGCCGCGTCGGCCGCGGCGCGCACGCGAGCAGCTGCGTGCTGCTGTACCGTGCGCCGCTGTCGGAGCTGGCGCGGGCGCGGCTCAAGGTGCTGCGCGAGAGCAACGACGGCTTCGAGATCGCGCGGCGCGACCTCGAGCTGCGCGGCCCGGGCGAGCTGCTCGGCACGCGCCAGACCGGCCTCGCGCAGCTGCGCGTCGCGGACCTGATCCGCGACGCCGACCTGCTGCCGCAGGTGCGCGCGCTGGCCGAGCGGCTGCAACGCGAGCAGCCGCAGGCCTGCCTCGGATTGATCGCGCGCTGGATCGGCGCCGGGGAGCAGTATGGCCAGGTCGGTTGACTTCGAACTCCCGGCGGAAGGCCCTGGCTCGCAGACCGCGCTCGATTTCACGACCACGGAGGAAGCGCTGGCGGAACTCGCGCCGCCGATCGAGCAGGCGCCCGAAGCTGATCCGGCCGCGCTGGCCCCGATTGACGCCGCGCCGCCGGACATCGATGCGCTGCTGGCGCCCGCCGCGCCCGTGCCGGCGATCGGTCCGCAGCTTCGCGCGGAGGCGGCCGCGCCGCACTGGCTCCCGCAGCGGCTGGCCGATTTCGCGCTGCTGATGCGGCTCGACCGCCCGATCGGCACCTGGCTGCTGCTGTGGCCGACGCTGTGGGCGCTGTGGATCGCATCGGGCGGCCACGTGCAGCCGAGGCTGCTCGCCATCTTCATCGCCGGCACCGTGCTGATGCGCTCCGCCGGCTGCGTCATCAACGACCTGTGGGACCGCGACATCGACCCGCACGTGCGCCGCACCCGCTCGCGCCCGCTCGCCGCGCGGCGCGTGGCGCCGGCGGAAGCGCTGGCGCTGTTCGTCGCGCTCCTCGGCGCGGCCTTGCTGCTGGTGCTGCAGCTCAATGCGCTGTGCCTGGAGCTCGCGTTCATCGGTGCGGCCTTGACCGCCACGTATCCGCTGTTCAAGCGCTTCTTCGCGATCCCGCAGCTCTACCTCGGATTGTGCTTCGCCTGGGGCGTGCCGATGGCCTACGCCGCGCAGCTCGGCTTCGTGCCGCGCGCCGGCTGGGTGTTCATGCTCGCGGCCGTGGTGTGGGCCGGCGTCTACGACACCTTCTACGCGATGGCCGACCGGCCCGACGACCTGCGCCTGGGGCTCAAGTCGAGCGCGATCACCTTCGCCGACATGGACCTG
>DATKLZ010000151.1:0-2900 GCA_035542135.1 Steroidobacteraceae bacterium
CGCCGGGTTGCAGCTCATCGCACCGAGCTGCTCGAGGTTCTGCGTCAGGAGCAGCGTGCGCGCCCCGCTGCGCGCCGCGGCCAGCGCGGCTTCGCACCCGGCGTGGCCGCCGCCAACGACGATGACATCAAGGTGCTCGCGAGGATGCATGAAGTATCTTATCGCCCGCCTGCCCGCCGCTCACCGATCCGAGCGCAGCAGCGCCCGCAGCCGCAGCGTATCGCGATCGAACACCGCGACCAGCGGCGCACCATGCCCGGTCATCAGCAGCGTGACCGGCTGCTCCGGATCGAACTTGCGCGCAAACATCTGGGCCTTCAACCGCGGTTTCACCTTGCGCAGCCGGATATCAGCCTGCCCGTCGACAGTGACCAGCCGCGCCCGGAGCGTCGGCAGGCCGGCCTCCCAGGGATGGAAGTAACGCGGCATCTGGATCACGTCATCACCACCGGAAACGGCCGACTTCACGATTGCCTGTCTCACGGCCGGATCCGCCGGGAGTGGCGCCCACACCCAGCGCGGCAGGCTGTACCAATGCGGCGCCAGGGCCGGGTTCTCCTTGAGTGCCCGCGCCACCTCGACTGCACCGAGATCCGAGGCCTGCACCAACTGCAAGCGGTCCTCCGAGAAGGCGTAGTACAGCGGCCGGCCGTTCCAGAGCGTCCCGGCGCCGTACACGAGCGCCACGAGCTGCACACTGGCAATGACTGCGATATCACGGGCCAGCTCGCGCCGCGGCTTGCGCGGGTTGGCGACCAGCAGCGTCAGCAGCGGCCCGATCGTCAGGTCGACGACCAGCAGGATCGGCACCACCGTCAGCGCCGCGCACAGGTACCAGCCCGGCCAGCGGTACCAGCCGAGGTACAGCCCACCCAGCACCAGCGTCAGCACGACGGCGCTCGCGGCCAGATGCAGGCTGAAGGCCTTCAATCGGAATTTCATGACGGCTTCCTGTTTCGCCAGGCCTCGATCGAGGGCAGCAGCGCACGCCGCCGCTCGAGGCTGGCCGCCGGCCAGTATGACTCGCGATCGTAATACTCGGGAACCGCCGGGATTCCCGCGGGCAACACGACCCAGTGCTGCTTCGAGGCGGTGTAGATGTGGATGTCCGGCGGCAGTGCGTCCGGGTCATCGAGCGTACCGACCCGGAGGAAGCGCACCACCGGGCCCGAGCCCGCATAGTGGCTCCACAGCGCCAGCCGGCACTGCGGGCAGCGCGCGATCACCTGCCCGGCACCGCTGGCCGAAGGCGTGTGCACGAGCTCGGGTTCCTGCGCCAGGCTGGTGATGCGGTCGGCCTCGATCAGCGCGTTCAACGCAAACGAGGCGCCGGATTCGCGCTGGCACCAGCGGCAATGGCAGCAATGCACGAACAGCGGCGCGCTCGCCATGCGATAGCGGATCGCGCGGCAATCGCACCCGCCTTCGATTGGAAATGGATCCGCAACAGCCATCGTCGATTCCGTTCAATGCCCTACTTGCCGATGCAGAAGCTGGCGAAGATCCGCCCCAGCAACTCGTCGGCGGTGCCGGCGCCGGTGATCTCGCCGAGCGCGCGCTGCGCCGCGCGCAGGTCCTCGGCCACCAGTTCGCCGGGGCCGGCCGCGCGGCACTGCGCGGCGGCGGCCTCGACGTGCAACGCGGTCGCGGCCAGCGCCTCGAGGTGCCGGCTGCGGGCCGAGAGCAACCCGGAATCCTGCCGCTGGAAGCCGGCGGCTTCAAGCAGGTGCCTGCGCAGCCCTTCCAGGCCCGCACCGGTGTGGGCCGATACGGACAGCTGCGGCACATCCGTCGTCGTGGCGGCCGCCGGCGCCTCGGCCGGCACCAGGTCGGACTTGCTGTATACGACCGTCACCGGCACGCGCCACGGCAGCCGTTCGCGCTCGGCGGCGAAACTGGCGGCGCGCGGATCCGCATGCGCATCCACGAGGAACAGCACGCGGTCGGCCTGCGCCATCGCGGCGCGCGCGCGGCGCATGCCCTCGCCCTCGATCGCATCGCCGCCTTCGCGCAGGCCAGCGGTGTCGAGCAGCAGCACCGGCACGCCATCGATGAGGATGCGCTCGCGCAGCACGTCGCGCGTCGTGCCGGGCGTCGCGTCGACGATCGCCGCCTCGTGCCCGGTGAGCGCGTTCAGCAGCGTGGATTTGCCGGCATTCGGCGCGCCCGCCAGCACGACGGTGATCCCCTCGGTCAGCAATCGACCCTGCTGCGCCGCGGCCTGCAGCGCCGCGCACTGCGCGCGCACGTCGGCCAGTCGCGTGGCCAGCGCCTCGTCGGCCAGGTAGTCGATCTCGTCCGTCGGAAAATCGATCGTCGCCTCGACATAGGCGCGCAGCTGCGCCAGCGATTCATCGAGCGAACGAACCCGCGCCGAGAACTCGCCCTGCAGCGAGCGGAAGGCGGCGCGCGCGCCGGCTTCGCTGCCGGCATCGATCAGGTCGGCCACCGCCTCGGCCTGCGCCAGGTCGATGCGATCATTGAGGTAGGCGCGCTGCGTGAACTCGCCGGGCTGGGCGCGCCGCGCACCGAGCGCGACGGCGTGCGCGATCAGCGCTTCGATCAGGACGGGTCCGCCGTGGCCCTGCAGTTCGAGCACGTCTTCGCCGGTGTAGGAGTGCGGCGCCGGGAAATACAGCGCCAGCCCGGTGTCGATCGCGCCGCCATCGACCGCGCTGAAGCGCGCGTGCGTCGCGTAGCGCGGCGGCGGCAGCCGGCCGAGCATCGCGCGCGCGATCGTCGCGACCAGCGGACCGGAAATGCGCACGATGCCGACGCCGCCGCGCCCGGGCGGCGTGGCCGCTGCGACGATCGTGTCGGTGCGGGCGGCCATGGCGCGTGAACCGGCGGGGGGCGCGCTGCGCCTAGTCGCGCGCCCTGCGCGCGGCGGCCAGCCGCCG
>DATKLZ010000152.1:0-4761 GCA_035542135.1 Steroidobacteraceae bacterium
CTACTGGGCCGAACAGGGCTGCGTGATCCTGCAGCCCTACGACATGGAAGTCGGCGCGGGCACGTTCCACACCGCGACCTTCCTGCGCTCGATCGGACCCGAGCCCTGGGCCGCCGCCTACGTGCAGCCCTCGCGGCGCCCGACTGACGGGCGCTACGGCGACAATCCGTTCCGGCTGCAGCACTACTACCAGTTCCAGGTGCTGATCAAACCCTCGCCCGCCGACATGATCGATCTCTATCTGGGCAGCCTCGCGGCCGTCGGCTTCGATCCGCTCGTCAACGACATCCGCTTCGTCGAGGACAACTGGGAATCGCCGACGCTCGGCGCCTGGGGACTGGGCTGGGAGGTGTGGCTGAACGGCATGGAGATCAGCCAGTTCACGTATTTCCAGCAGGTCGGCGGACTCGATTGCCGTCCGGTCAGCGGCGAGATCACCTACGGGCTCGAGCGGCTCGCGATGTACCTGCAGGATGTCGGGAGCGTGTTCGACATCGTGTGGACCGACGGCCCGCACGGGCGAGTGACCTACCGCGACGTGTTCCACCAGAACGAAGTCGAGCAATCGAAATACAACTTCGAGCACGCCGACACCGCGGTGCTGTTCCGGCACTTCGATGAATACGAAGCCGCCTGCAATGCGCTGCTCGCGGTGCCGCTGCCGTTGCCGGCGTACGAACAAGTGCTGAAGGCCTCGCACACCTTCAACCTGCTGGATGCGCGCCGCGCCATCTCGGTCACCGAGCGCGCGCGTTTCATCCTGCGCGTGCGCACGCTGGCGCGCGGCGTGGCGCAGGCCTATTACGCCAGCCGCGAGGCGCTCGGCTTTCCGATGCTCGCCGGCGCCGCCGCGCCCGCCGCGAAGGCGCCGGCATGAGCGGGACCGCGGACACGCGCGCGCCGCTCGAACGGCGCGACTTCCTGTTCGAGCTCGGCACCGAGGAGCTGCCGCCGAAGGCGCTGGCGCAGCTCGAGGCCGCGCTGCGCGACGCGGTCGTGGCCGGCCTCGACGCGCTCGGCCTGCGCCACGGGCCGGTGGAATCCTTCGCCACGCCTCGCCGGCTCGCGCTGCGCGTGCGCCGGCTCGTCGCGCAGCAGCCCGACCAGGCGATCCGCCGCCGCGGCCCGCCGGTGCGCGCCGCCTTCGATGCGGGCGGCGCCCCGACGCGCGCCGCGCAGGCTTTCGCCGCGAGCTGCGGCGTGGCGCTCGAAGCGCTCGGGCGCGAGCGCGACGACAAGGACAATGAATACCTGTGCTACGCCGGCACGAAGGCCGGCGCGGCGACGGTGACGCTGCTGCCGGGCGTGCTCGGTGCCGCGCTCGATGCGCTGCCGATCCCGAAGCGCATGCGCTGGGGTGCGGGGCAGGCGCAGTTCGTGCGGCCGGTGCACTGGCTCGTCATGCTCTACGGCGCCGAGGTCGTGCCCTGCACGATCCTCGAGACCAGCGCCGGCCGCGCCACGCGCGGCCATCGCTTCCACGCGCCGCGCGAACTGCCGCTGCGCGGGCCGGCCAGCTACGAATCGACGCTGCTGAAGCGCGGCAAGGTGGTGGCGCGGTTCGCCGCGCGGCGCGATCGCATCCGGCAGCAGGTGCTCGCCGCCGCGACGCAGGCCGGCGGGCGCCCAATCTCCAGCGACGAATTGCTCGATGAGGTCACCGCGCTGGTCGAATGGCCGGTGGCGCTGGCGGGGCGCTTCGATGATCGCTTCCTCGAATTGCCGCGCGAGGTGCTGGTCGCGACGCTCCAGGACCACCAGCGATATTTCGCGGTGGAGAGCGCCTCCGGCGAGCTGCTGCCCTGGTTCATCACGGTCAGCAACATCGAGAGCCGCGATCCGGCGGTCGTGCGCAGCGGCAACGAGCGTGTCGTGCGGCCGCGGCTCGCGGATGCGGCCTTCTTCTGGGAGCAGGACCGCCGTGCGCCGCTGTCGGCGCAAATCGGTGCGCTCGATCGCGTGACCTTCCAGGCGCAGCTGGGTTCGATCGGCGACAAGGTGCGGCGCGTCGCGGCGCTGGCGGCGCCGCTGGCCGCGCCCTGCGGCGCGCAGCCGGCGCGCGTCGCGCGCGCCGCAGCGCTGTGCAAGTGCGACCTGTTGAGCGCGATGGTCGGCGAGTTCCCCGAACTGCAGGGCGTCATGGGCGCCTACCATGCGCAGGCCGACGGCGAGGACGCCGAGGTCGCCACGGCGATCCGCGAACATTACCTGCCGCGCGGCGCCGGCGACGCGCTGCCCGCGACGCCGAGCGGCATGGCGCTCGCGCTCGCCGACCGCCTCGACACGCTGGCCGGCATCTTCGCGATCGGCCAGAAGCCGAGCGGCACGCGCGATCCCTTCGGGCTGCGCCGCGCCGCGATCGGCGTGCTGCGCATGGGGCGCGAGCGCGCGCTGGCCTTCGACCTGCGCGCGCTGATCGACCAGGCGGTCGCCGCGCAACCCGTGGCCGACCTCGCCACGCGCGCCGCCGCCATCGGCGAAGAGGTGTACGGCTACATCATGGAGCGGCTCCGTGCGCAGTATCTCGAGGACGCGGCCAGCGGCGTCAGCACCGAGATCTTCGATGCGGTGCTCGCCACCGCGCCGCGCACGCTGCCCGATGCCGACGCGCGCCTCGCCGCGCTGGTGGAATTCCTCAAGCTGCCCGAGGCCGCCAGCCTCACCGCCGCCAACAAGCGCATCGCCAACATACTGAAGAAATCGGCCGCGGGCGCCGCGGCCGGCGTCGATGCGGCGCTGCTGCAGCCCGGGCCCGAGCAGGCGCTGCACGCATCGCTCCTGAGCCATCGACCGACGGTCGAGGCGGCGCTGGCGCGCGCCGACTACCGCGGCGCATTCGGGGTGCTGGCGCAGCTGCGGCCCGCGATCGACGCGTTCTTCGATGGCGTGATGGTCAACGATCCGGATGCGCGCCTGCGCAACAACCGGCTCGCGCTGCTCGGCGAGCTGCGCGCGCTGTTCACGCGCATCGCCGACCTGTCGCGCCTGCCCGGCTGATGCGGCGCCCCTGACGATGCGGCGGCAATAGGCATGCAGTGGCTCGCCTCGCTCGTGTTCACGATCTTCCTGTTCGCGTGGACCGGCGCCTACGCGGTCATGTTCGTCATCGTCGGTCCGCTGATGCCCTTTCGCATGCGCTTCGTGATGGCGCGCGCCTGGGGCGGCGCGCTGCTGGCCGTGCTGCGGCTGGTCTGCCGGCTCGATTACCGCGTCGAAGGCGCGGAGAACCTGCCGCGCGGCAACCACATCGCGCTCATCAAGCATTCCTCGGCCTGGGAAACCTTCGCGCAGGTCGCGCTGGTGCCCCCGCACGTGTGGGTGCTCAAGCGCGAGCTGGTGTGGGTGCCGTTCCTCGGCTGGGCGCTGAAACTGATGCGCGCCATCGCGATCGACCGGGGCGCCGGCCACAACGCCGTGCAGAGCGTGCTCCAGCAGGGGCGGCAGCGACTCGCCGAGGGCGAGTGGATCGTGATCTTTCCCGAGGGCACGCGCATGCCGCCAGGGCAGACGCGCCGCTACGGCGTCAGCGGCGCGCTGCTGGCGCGCGAGAACGAGCGCCTGATCGTGCCGATCGCGCATGATGCCGGCTATTACTGGCCGCGCCGCGGCCTCTACAAGAAGCGCGGGACGATCCGCGTCGTGATCGGTCCGCCGATTTCGGCCGCCGGCCGCGAACCGCGCGAAGTGAACGAGGAAGCGCAGGCCTGGATCGAGGCGCACTCGCGCCACTGACCAGTGGCCGCGAGGCGCGAGGCGCGATGCGCGGGCTAGCGGCCGAGGGCCGCGCTCAGCTTGGACAATTCCCCGGCCGCGTCGGCAATGATGACCTCGGGCGCCGCGTTTGCCAGGCCGATGCGCTGCGCGGCCTTCGATTTCGGCAGGCCGTCGGCCAGGTGGGCCGGAGCGTCCTGGTACTTGTTGACCAGCGCCGCGCAGGCCAGCACGTCGGCGAGCGGCGGGCCCGGGCGCACCTCGTCATTGCGCCGCTCGTAGACCTCGACGGCATCGATGACATCCTCGGCCACATGCCAGCTCGCGAGGATCCGCTTCGCGATCCCGATGTGCCAGTCGCGCACGATCGTCCGGTAGGCGAGCGCGTCGGCGAGCAGCTGCGGATGGCGGCTGGCGCGCGTGAGGATGTACACCTTGCCGACGCCCGCGACCAGCGCCGCGAACAGCGCGGTGTCCGGGCTCATGCGCTGGCTGCGGCGCGCGACGACGCTCGCGGTCGAGGCAAAGCCGACGCTGTCGCGCCAGTTGCGCGCGAGCTGCTGCTCGATGTTGGCGTATTCGGTGCGCGAACCGAGCTGCGCCATCGCGAAGCTGACCGCGGCGGCGCGCAGGCTGTCGAAGCCCATGCGCGACACGGCCGTGCGCAGGTCGGTCACCTGGTGGCTCGAGGGGTTCATCGCGGCGGAGTTCGCGAGGCTGACGACGCGGGCCGCCAGCATCGGCTCGGCGCCGACGATGCGCACCACCATCTCGGTGCTGACCGCATCGTCCGCCAGCACCTGCTGCACGCGCAGCGCCACGTCCGGGAAACTCGGCAGTTCGATCGGACCGGCCGCCAGCGATGAGGCGAGCTCGCGCGTGAACGCGGAGCCGGCGCCTTCGGGCTGGGCTGCTGGTGCGAGCTTGGTTTCCATCCGGCCTTGTATCGGCCGGGCCGTGCGCCTACTGAAGCGGCGCGGCGCGGGGCGAAAATGCGAGCCGCGTCACACCCGCCACTTCAGACCGGGTCGGCCTGCGCCGCCGGTGGCG
>DATKLZ010000153.1:0-2015 GCA_035542135.1 Steroidobacteraceae bacterium
TCCTGCATGGAATTGAGGCTGTTGAGGAAGGCGACGAAGTCGAGCTCGCCCTCTTCGAAGCTGGCGCCGTCGCCGACGACGAAGCGCACGTTGTTGAGCCCCTGCTCGCGGGCGCGCAGCCGCGCGGCCTCGATCGCGGCCGGGCTCGAGTCGATGCCGACGAATTCACTCCCGGGAAAGGCCTGCGCCATCATCAGCGTGCTGGTGCCGAGGCCGCAGCCGATGTCGGCGGCGGTGGCGCCGGCCTTGAGCTTGTCGACGAGGCCGTCGAGCGCCGGCAGCCAGTCGCTGAGCAGGTGGTTGCGGTAGGTGGCGCCCAGGAACCGTTCGGCCCCCTCGAACAGGCTCGGCTGGTGCTCGTCCCAGGGGAGCCGCTCGCCGGTGCGGTAGGCCTCGAGGGCGCGCTGCTTCACCTTGAAGAAGTCTTCGACCACGCGGTAGGCGCCGGGCAAGTCGTAGGCGCCGGCGGGGCCGGTCAGGCAGGCCGCCTGCGCGGGGCTCAGCGAGTAGCGGTCGAAGGCGGGCTCGAATTCCACGTAGCCGCCGGCGGCCTGGTTGGCGAGCCATTCGCGCACGCAGCGCTCGGCCGTGCCGGTGCGGGTGGCCAGTTCCAGGGCCGTGAGCGGGCCGCGGGCCAGCTCCCTGTAGAAACCGAGCTCGTCGCCGATACAGACCAGGACTGCGCTCATCGCGGCGCCGAGGTCGCCGATGGCGCGGTCGAGGAAGGCGTTGAGATCTGTGTCACGGTCCGCCATGCCGTGAAGGAATCTACCTACTAGTAGGTATGGATACAAGTTCGACAAAGCCCAGGCGCTCGGCGCGCACGCCGGATCGCATCCTGGATGTGGCGCAGCGCCTGATGCAGACGCGCGGCTACAACGGCTTCAGCTATGCGGACGTGGCCGCCGAGATCGGCGTCCGCAAGGCGAGCCTGCACCACCACTTCAGCACCAAGGCGGCGCTCGGCGCGGCGGTCATCGCTCGCTACACGGCCCGCATCGCCGAGGCGCTGGCCGAGATCGACGCCGGCGAGCCCGACGCGGCCGCGCGGCTGGTGCGCTACACCCGGCTCTACACCGGCGTGCTCACGCAGGGACGCCTGTGCCTGGGCGCGATGCTGGCGGCCGAGATCGGCACCCTGCCGCAACCGATGCAGGCCGCGGTGCGGAAGTTCTTCCAGGCCAACCTCGCCTGGCTGGAGGCCGTCATCGAGCGCGGCCGCAGCACCGGCGCGCTGGCGCCGCAGGGAACGGATGCCGAAGCCGCGCGCGTGCTGCTGTGCGGCCTGGAAGGCGCCATGCTGATCGCCCGGCCGCTGAAGGACATCAAAGGATTCCGGGTGACGGCGCGCGCGCTGCTCGCCAGCCTCGAGCGCCGCGGCTGAACCGCCGCTACGCGCTTGCGGGGTTCACAGCCGCTCGCGCGCGATGAACTCGAGCGCGCCGCGCAGCGAGCTCGACACGCCGCTCGCCGTCGCCGGCTGCTGCACCAGCGGCACGATCGCATCGCAGAGCTTCTTGCCGAGCTCGACTCCCCACTGGTCGAAGGCATTGATGCCCCACACGACGCTCTGCACGAACACCTTGTGTTCGTAGAGCGCGATCAGCCGCCCGAGCGTTGAAGGCTCAAGCCGGGAAAACAGGATGAGGGTGGATGGCCGGTTGCCCTCGTGCACCTTGTGCGGCACGAGCTCGGCGATGCGCGCCGCGTCCAGGCCCTGCTTGCGCAGGTCGGCCTCGACCTGCTCGGCGCTCTGGCCGAGCGCGAAGGCCTCGGCCTGCGCCAGGCAGTTCGCGATCGCGAGGTTCTGCTGCGCCGGGCTGCCGCAGGATGAGTTCGCCGGCAGCAGGAAATCGATCGCCGCGCGCGCGCTCCCCTGGTGCAGCAGCTGGAAGAACGAGTGCTGGGCGTTGTTGCCCGGCTCGCCCCAGATCACCGGGCAGGTGGCCGCGGTGACGGCACTGCCGTCGAGCCGCACGGATTTGCCGTTGCTCTCCATCTCGAGCTGCTGCAGG
>DATKLZ010000154.1:0-5881 GCA_035542135.1 Steroidobacteraceae bacterium
TACAACGTGGGCGTGACGAAGCGCGTGTGCGAGATGGCGCACGCCGTCGGCGTGTCGGTCGAGGGCGAGCTCGGCTGCCTCGGTTCGCTCGAGACCGGGCAGGCGGGCAAGGAGGACGGCGTCGGCGCGGACGGCACGCTCAGCCACTCGATGCTGCTGACCGACCCGGCGCAGGCGCGCGACTTCGTCGAGCGCACCGGCGTCGACGCGCTGGCGATCGCCATCGGCACCAGCCACGGCGCCTACAAGTTCACGCGCCGCCCGACCGGCGACATCCTCGCCATCGACCGCATCGCGCAGATCCATGCCGCCGTGCCGGATACGCACCTGGTCATGCACGGCTCCTCGAGCGTGCCGCAGGAATGGCTCGAGATCATCCGCCAGTACGGCGGCACGATCCGCGAGACCTATGGCGTGCCGATCGCCGAGATCCAGCGCGGCATCAGCAGCGGCGTGCGCAAGATCAACATCGATACCGACATCCGGCTGGCGATGACCGGCGCGATGCGCCAGGCGCTGGCGACCGACCCGTCCGAGTTCGACCCGCGCAAGGCGCTCGCCGCCGCGACCAAGGCGGCGCGCGCGCTGTGCAAGCTGCGCTTCGAGGCCTTCGGCTGCTGCGGCCACGCCGATCGCATCAAGCCGCTGCCGCTCGAGGCGATCGCGCACCGTTACCACTAGGGCCGCATGCTCGAGGCGCTGTTGTGGGACGTCGACGGCACGCTCGCCGAGACCGAGCGCGACGGGCACCTGGCGGCCTTCAACCTCGCCTTCGAGGCCCTCGGCGTGCCGTGGCGCTGGAGCGCGGCGCGCTACGGCGAGCTGCTGCAGGTCGCGGGCGGCCGCGAGCGCTTGCTGCACGACATGCAGCAGCAGCCGCTGGCGCCGGCGGCGGGCGCGGAGCGCGCGGCACTCGCGGCGCGCATCCATGGCGCGAAGAACGAGTTCTACGCGCAGCTGGTCGGCGCCGCGCGCCTGCCGCTGCGCGAGGGCGTGCCCGAGCTGCTCGAGGACTGCCGCCGCGCCGGCCTGCGCTGCGCCATCGCCACGACCACCAGTACCGCGAACGTCGAGGCGCTGCTCGGCGGCCAGCTCGGCGCGGGGTGGCGCGCGCAGTTCGACGCCTGCGTGTGCGCCGAGGACGCGCCGCGCAAGAAACCTGATCCGCAGGTCTACGCCCTGGCACTCGAGCGCCTGCGCCTGCCGGCGGCGGCGGCGCTTGCCATCGAGGACTCGCCGGCCGGCGTGGCCGCGGCACGCGCCGCCGGCGTCGGCGTGATCGTGACGCGCAGCGCGTTCTTCGCCGACGCCGAAGTGGGCGGCGCGCTGGCCGTCGGCCCCTCGCTGGGCACGAAGCGCGGCTGGGTGCCCGTGCCCGACGCCGACGCGAGCGAGCGCATCGACCTGGCGCAGCTGCAGCGTTGGCACCGCACCGGCGGCTGAGCCGGGCCGTTGCGGAGCGCGCGGGCCATCCTGATATAGTCTCGCGCGATGGGCAATCCGTTTCCGTTTTCCGCGATCGTCGGCCAGGACGAGCTCAAGCTCGCGCTGGTGGCGGCGGCGATCGATCCCACGATCGGTGGCGTGCTGATCTTCGGCGATCGCGGCACCGGCAAGTCCACCGCCGTGCGCGCGCTCTCGGCGCTGCTGCCGCCGATGTCGGTGATCAAGGGTTGCCGCTACCACTGCGACCCGGCCGACCCGGATGCGTGGTGCAGCGAGTGTCGCGCGCGACCGTCCCGGCCGCGGCCGGCGGTGGCGAAGGTGCCGGTGCCGGTGGTCGACATGCCGCTCGGCGCCACCGAAGACCGCGTCGTCGGGGCGCTCAATCTCGAGCAGGCGCTCGGCGCCGGCGTGCGCGCCTTCGAACCCGGCCTGCTGGCGCAGGCGAACCGCGGTTTCCTCTACATCGACGAAGTGAACCTGCTCGAGGATCACCTCGTCGACCTGCTGATCGACGTGGCCGCCTCGGGCGAGAACCTGGTCGAACGCGAAGGCCTGAGCGTGCGCCACCCGGCGCGCTTCGTGCTGGTCGGCAGCGGCAATCCGGAGGAGGGCGAACTGCGCCCGCAGCTGCTCGATCGCTTCGGCATGTCGGTCGAAGTCGCCACGCCGCTGGATCTCGACCTGCGGGTCGAGATCGTGCGCCGGCGCGACCAGTTCGAGCGCGAACCGGAGAAATTCATGCAGGGCTGGAACGCGGCGCAGGCGAAGCTGCAACGCGATATCGTCGCGGCGCGGCGCCGGCTCGCGCAGGTGCGCGTCAGCGACGCGGCGCTGCGCTGGGCCGCGCAGCTGTGCCTGCGCGTCGGCACCGACGGCCTGCGCGGCGAGCTGACATTGATCCGCGCCGCGCGCGCGCTGGCCGCACTGCATCATCGCGGCAGCGTCGGCACGGCCGAGCTGGTGCAGATCGCGCCGGCGGCGCTGCGCCACCGGCTGCGACGCGATCCGCTCGATGACACGGGTTCGGGCGCGCGCATCGCCAGGGCGCTGGCCGAACTGGGGCCGGTCGTTGGCTGAGCCCTTGCCCGCGGCAGGCGAGGGCGCGGCGCGTGATGCGCTGCTGGCGGCGGCCTGCCTCGCGGTCGATCCCTGCGGCGTCGGCGGTGCCTGGGTGCGCACCGATTTCGGCGAGGCCTGCCGGCAGTGGCTCGAGGCGCTGCGCGCGCTGCTGCCCGGAGAGCATCCGTTGCGTCGCATGCCCGCGCACATCGATGACGAACGGCTGCTCGGCGGCATCGACCTGGCCGCGACGCTGGCCGCCGGTGCGCCGGTGCGCGCACGCGGGCTGCTGGCGGAAGCCGGCGGTGGCGTGATCGCACTCAGCAGTGCCGAGCGGCTGCCGGCGCGCCTGGCCGTGCCGCTGGCCGCGGCGCTCGATCGGCGCGAGGTGGCGCTCGTGGCGCTCGACGGGAGCCTGGGCGAAGACGAACCGTGCGCGCGCGTGCTGGCGGACCGGCTGGGACTCGCCATCGACCTGCGCGAGTGCGATGAGCGGCAGTTGCAGCTGATGAGCGATGAATTCGATGCCGGCGACGTGCAGCGCGCGCGCCGGCGCCTGGGTGAAGTGGCGACCGACGACGAATCGCTGCGCACCCTGTGCGCGACGGCCGCGGCCTGCGGCATCGGATCGCTCCACGTGCCGCTCCTGGCGTTGCGCGTCGCGCGCGCGCATGCGGCGCTCGCCGGACGTGGCGCGCTCACCGCCGCCGACCTGCAGGCCGCCGCGCGGCTGGTGCTGGCGCCGCGCGCCACCTGCATCCCCGCGGCGCCTGCGCAGGATTCCGCCGAGCCTCCCCCGCCCGACGCGAACGAGCCCGAATCCGATGCGGCATCGCAGCCAGAGCCTTCCGGCCAGGTGGGCGAACTCGCGGACCAGGTCGTCGCGGCCGCGCGCGCGGCGATTCCGGCACGCCTGCTGGCCAGCCTCGCGGCGTCGGCCGGGCAGCCGCGCGCCGGCACGTCCGGCAAGTCCGGCGCCACCGTGCTGCGCGGCCGCCGCGGGCGCCCGTGCGGCGTGCGCGCCGGAGCGCCGCGCAGCGGAACGCGGCTGAACGTCGTGGCGACGCTCCGCGCCGCGGCGCCGTGGCAGCGAGTGCGGCAGCGCGCGGCGTCGCCGCCGGCACGGCACGCGCCGCAGGCGCGCCGCGTGCTGGTCCGCACCGGGGATTTCCGCGTGACCTGCTTTCGCCAGCGGAGCGAAACCATCACGCTGTTCCTGCTCGATGCGTCGGGGTCGAGCGCGATGCATCGGCTCGCCGAGGTCAAGGGCGCGGTCGAGCTGCTGCTGGCGGAATGCTACGTGCGCCGCGACCAGGTCGCGGTGCTCGCTTTCCGCGGGCGCAAGGCCGAGCTGGTGCTCGCGCCGACGCGTTCGCTGGTACGCGCCAAGCGCAGCCTGGCCGGACTTCCGGGCGGCGGCGGCACGCCACTCGCCACCGCGCTCGATGCGGCGCGCGAGCTGGCGGCGCAGTCGCGGCGGCGCGGGCTCGATCCCTCGCTGGTCGTGCTGACCGACGGACAGGCCAACGTGGCGCGCGACGGGAGCGGCGGCCGGCAGCGCGCCGCCGAGGAGGCGCTGCAGGCCGCGCGCGCGCTGCGCGCCGGCGGCTTCCGCACGCTGCTGATCGATACCGCGCCGCGCCCGCAACCGCAGGCGCGCGCGCTGGCCGAGTGCCTGTGCGCGCGCTACCTGCCGTTGCCCTACGCCGACGCACGCGCCCTGGCCGGGGCCGTGCAGTCCGCCGGCTGAGCCGCGCGCCGCGGCGTGGCGCATCTTCCCGTGCACGGACCTCCGCGTTGAACGCCGCCACGATGCCCGAGCTCGACTGGGAGCGCGATGGCCCGGGCTGGCCGCTGCATGAATACAGCCGCTTCGTCGACGCCGGCGGGCTGCGCTGGCACGTGCAGGCGCTGGGCCAGGGTCCGCCGCTGCTGCTGGTGCACGGCACCGGTGCATCGACGCATTCCTGGCGATCGCTCGCGCCGCTCCTGGCGCCACGCTATTCGGTGCTCGCCTTCGACCTGCCGGGCCACGGCTACACGCGCGGCATGCCCGCGGGCGGCCTGTCGCTCGATGGCATGTGCGCGGCCGTCAGCGCGCTGCTGCGCGAGCTGGCGCTGCATCCCGTGCTGGCGATCGGGCATTCGGCGGGCGCCGCCATCATCGTGCGCATGGCGCTCGATCGGCAGCTCGCGCCGCGCGGACTGGTCAGCCTCAACGGCGCGCTGTTGCCCCTCGACGGACTGCAGGCCCTCATGTTCCGGCCGCTCGCCCGGTTGCTGGCGCTGACGCCCTTCGCGGCGCAATTGTTCTGTTGGGGTGCGCGCGACCGCGACGCGGTGCAGCGGCTCATCGACGGCACCGGCTCGAAGCTCGACGCGGCGGGCGTGGACCTGTACTGGAGGCTGGTGCGCAGCCGCGCGCACGTCGCCGGGGTGCTGCAGATGATGGCGCAGTGGCAGCTCGAGGGACTGGCGCGCGACCTGCCGCGGCTGGCGCTGCCGCTGGCGCTGTTCGTGGGCACGCGGGACCGCACCATTCCGCCCGGCCTGGCCACGCGCGTGCAGGCGCTCGTGCCCGCGGCGCAGGTGCTGCGCCTGGAGGGCCTGGGGCACCTGGCGCACGAGGAGCAACCCGCGCCCGTGGCACAGGCGATCCTCGAGCTTGCGGAGCGCTGGCTTGGCCGCGCCGGCGCCTGATCCGGCGGCCGCGGCCGCTGCCGCTGCCGCGTTGCCGCACGCGGTCGTCATCGGCAGCGGCTTCGGCGGGCTGGCCGCGGCGGTGCGCCTCGGCGCGCGCGGCTATCGCGTCACGGTGCTCGAGCGGCTCGATGCGCCCGGAGGCCGCGCCTATGTGTTCCGGCAGGAGGGCTTCACCTTCGACGCCGGCCCGACGATCATCACGGCACCGGAACTGTTCGAGGAACTGTGGCAGATGTGCGGCCGGCGCCTCGCCGACGACGTCGAGCTGCGCGCGCTCGCGCCGTACTACCGGGTGCAGTTCGCCGACGGCTCGGCGATCGACTGGAGCGGCGACGCGCAGGCCATGCGCGCCGCGATCGCGCGCCTCGCGCCCGGCGACGTGGCCGGCTATGAGCGCGTCATGGCGCTGAGCGAGCGCATCTACCGGCTCGCATTCGAGCAGCTCGCGCACGTGCCCTTCGATTCCTGGCTCGACATGGCGCGGCTCGTGCCGTCGATCATCCGGTTGCGCGCGTACCGATCGCTCCATGCACGCGTGGCGGCCGAAGTGCGCGAGCCGCGGCTGCGCTTCCTGCTGAGCTTCCATCCGCTGTTCGTCGGCGGCAATCCCTTCACCACCAGCGCGCTGTACGGGTTGATCCTGCACCTCGAGCGCGCCGGCGGCGTGCACTTC
>DATKLZ010000155.1:0-8028 GCA_035542135.1 Steroidobacteraceae bacterium
GAAATAGATGTGCCGGGGCAACTTGTAACCAGTCAGATATTTTTGGCAGTGCTGCATGATGTCGTCGGCAGTCAGCGCGGGATCGCGTTTGACGATGAACAGCGCGACCGCTTCGCCCGAGCGTTCATCTGCCTGCGCGACGGCGGCGACCTCGGCGACACCGGGGTGGTGGGCGACTACATCCTCGACCTCATTCGGGAATACCTTGAAGCCCGAAACGATGATCATGTCCTTCTTGCGGTCCTCGATGAACACGTAGCCGCGGTCGTCGATGCGGCCGATGTCGCCGGTGCGCAGCCAGCCGTCGGGCAGCATCACCTGTGCGGTCTCCTCGGGGCGCTGCCAATAGCCTCGCATCACCTGCGGGCCGCGCAGGCAGATCTCGCCGGTCGCGTTGATACCGAGATCCTTGCCGTCATCGTCGCGGATGGTGACTTCAGTCGATGGGAGCGGGAGACCGACGGCACCAGTGAATCCAACACCGACGAGCGGATTGACGCAACCAGCCGGCGAGGCTTCGGTGAGCCCCCAGCCCTGCGTGACGACGCAGCCCGTGACCTGCTGCCAGCGTTCGGCGACGGCGCGCTGCACCGCCATTCCACCGCCGACGGTGGCGACGAGGCGCTTGAAGTCCAGCTCGCTGAATCCGGGCGTGTTCATCAGGGCATTGAACAACGTGTTCACGCCCATGAAGAACATCGGCGGGTGCTTGCGCAGCTCACTCACGAAACCCTTGAAATCACGGGGGTTGGCGATCAGGTGGCCGGCGCCGCCGAGCGAGCTGAACAGCAGGCAGTTCGCCGTCAACGAAAATATATGATAGAGCGGCAGCGCGCACACGTAGGTCGTATTGTCGATCTGCACCTGCTTGAACCAGGCGCGGGCCTGCAGGACGTTGGCAATCATGTTGCCGTGCGTGAGCATCGCGCCCTTCGACACGCCGGTTGTGCCGCCGGTGTACTGCAGGTAGGCGATGTCTTCGTGGCCGACGTCGACTGGATTGGGGGTGGCGGGCGTCGCGCCCAGGATCCGCGTCAGCGGCAGCGCATCGGGGAGGTGCCAGGCGGGCACCTTGCGCTGCACATGGCGGATCACGAAATTGACGATCGCGCCCTTCGGGAACGACAGCAGGTCGCCGACGCTGGTGACGATGACGTGCGGCACCGGCACGACCGCGAGCGCCTGCTCGGCGACCGCCGCGAAATTCTCGAGCACGACCAGCGCGGTGGCGCCGGAATCGCGCAGCTGGTGTTCGAGTTCACTGGCCGTGTAGAGCGGGTTGGTGTTGACCACCGTGAGGCCGGCGCGCAGGGCGCCGAACATGACGATCGGGTATTGCAGGATGTTGGGCAGCATGATCGCGATGCGATCACCCTTGCGCATGCCGCGTTGCTGCAGCCAGGCGGCGAATTGCGCCGAGTGGCGATCGAGCTGCGCATAGCTGAGGCGCTGCTCCATCTGGATGTAGGCGGTGCGCTGCGGAAACTGGCTGAAACTCAGCTCGATGAGCTGCTTGAGGGAACGGTATTCATTCGGATCAATCTCGGCCGGCGTGCCCGGCGGATATTGCCTGACCCAGAACCTGTCCATTCGCTTCCCCTCGCCGGTTGCGACCGGTTGTTCAGTGTTGTCGTGCACCCAGCAGGGGCTGGAGCGCCGGCCAGACATTATCCAGCAGAATCGGCTGTCCGTGTTCGTTCGGATGCAGTGCGTCGGGCTGCATCAGCGCGGGCCGGTCGGCCACGCCCGCGAGCAGGAACGGTACCAGCGCGACGTGGCGGCGGTGGGCGAGGTCGGCGAATATGGCGGCGTAGCCCTGCGTGTAGCGTTCGCCGTAATTGGGCGGCATGCGCATGCCGAGCAGCAGCACGCGGCGATGCTGGCGGGCGGCGAGCGCGAGCATCGCGTCGAGGTTGGCGCGCGTCGTCTCGAGCGGCAGGCCACGCAGGCCGTCGTTGGCGCCCAGCTCGATGATGACGATGCGCGGATCATGCGCCGCCAGCGCGCGCGGGAGCCGCGCCCGCCCGCCGGTGGTGGTCTCGCCGCTGACGCTGGCATTCACGACCTGGAATCCGTAACCTGAGCGGCGCAAGCGCTGCGACAGCAGGTTCACCCAGCCCTGATCGACGGCGATTCCGTAGCCGGCGCTGAGGCTGTCGCCGTACACCAGTATCACCGGATCCCCGGCGGGAGCGGCCTGCGCCGCCCCGGCGGGCAGCGCGAGCACGAGGCACAACAGACAGGCAATGGATCGCGACATCGTTCTCAAGGCGGAGCAGGTTACGCGGCAGGTTAGCAGTCCGGACGGGGTGCTGACCATCGTGCGCAACGTCAATCTCGAAGTCCGTGCGCGCGAGAGCGTGGCGATCGTCGGGCCTTCGGGGGCCGGCAAATCCACGCTGCTGGCGTTGCTGGCCGGGCTCGACACGCCGAGCTCGGGCAGGATCTGGCTGGCGGGCGAGGAACTGTCGGCGCTCGATGAGGACGGGCGCGCACGGGTGCGCGCGGCGCACGTCGGCTTCGTGTTCCAGTCCTTCCACCTGGTGCCGGCGCTGACCGCGATCGAGAACGTGATGCTGCCGCTGGAGCTGCGCGGCGAGCACAACGCGCGCGAACGCGCTGCGGGAATGCTCGCACGCGTGGGGCTCGGTGCGCGCGCCGGGCATTACCCGCGCCAGCTCTCCGGCGGCGAGCAGCAGCGCGTGGCCATGGCGCGTGCCTCGGTCGGGCAACCGAGCGTGCTGTTCGCCGACGAGCCGACCGGCAACCTCGATTCGTCGACGGGCGAGCGCATCATCGAACTGCTCTTCGAGCTCAACGTCGCGGCGCAGACCACGCTGGTGCTGGTCACGCACGATCGCGAGCTGGCCGGGCGCTGTGGGCGCGTATTGACGATGGACGGCGGGGCGCTGGCGTAGCCATGCGCATGCTGGCCATCGCGCTGCGTGCGCTGCGCCGCGAGTGGCGCTCGGGCGAGCTTGCGGTGCTGTGGCTGTCGCTGGCCGTGGCGGTGGCTGCGCTGACCGGCGTGGGCTTTCTCGTCGACCGCATCGGTCGCGCGGTGCAGGCGCAGGCGAGCGAGATCCTTGCCGCGGATGCGCGCGTCGAATCGGCGGAGCAGCTCGCGCCGGAGCTGCAGCGGCAGGCCCAGGCGCTCGGCCTGCGGACCGCGCGCGTCGCCTCGATGCTGTCCGTCGTGTTCAACGGCGATACCAGCCACCTGGCCGACATCCGCGCCGTGAGCGAGGGTTATCCGCTGCGCGGCGCGCTGAAGATCGCCGACCAGCCGTTTGCACCGGGCGCAACGACACGGGCGATTCCGCGGCCGGGCGAGTGCTGGCCGGATTCACGGCTGGCCGCGGCGTTGGGTGCGCACGTCGGCAGCGCGCTGATGGTCGGCGCGACGTCGTTGCGCGTCAGCCGCATTCTCATCACCCGGCCGGACCAGGGTTCCGCGTTCGTCGAGTTCGCGCCCGGCTTGCTGCTCAATGACGCGGATCTCGCCGCCACGCAACTGGTGCAGCCGGCGAGCCGCATGGAATACGCGTTGCTGGTCGCGGGCGATGCGCGTGCGCTGCGCGCCTTCCATGACTGGTTCGAGCCGCGCGCGCGGCCGGGCGAGCGTCTCGCGAGCGTCGCCGACGCCAGCCCGCAGATCGGCGATGCCGCGCGGCGCGCCGGCCAGTTCCTGTCGCTGGCAGGGCTGGTCGCGGTGTTGCTGTGCGCCGTGGCCGTGGCGATGACCGCTCGCAGCTATGTGGCGCGGCATCTCGACGCCGTTGCGCTGATGAAGACGCTCGGTGCGAGCCGGCGGCTCGTGCTCGGCATCCACGTGCTGCAGCTGCTGCTGCTGGCCGTGGCGGCCGCCGCGATCGGCGCATCCGTCGGGTGGCTGACGCAGGCCTGGCTGCTGCACGCGCTCGCCGGCCTGCTGCGGGCCGACCTGCCACCCGCGAGCGGGTTGCCGGTGGTGATCGGGTTCATCGTTGCGGTGGCGATGCTGGCGGGCTTTGCGTTGCCGTCGCTGCTGCAACTGACGCGCGTGCCGGCGTTGCGCGTGCTGCGACGGGACGTCGATGCGCCACCGCTCCGCCTGTGGCTGGCGTTCGCGCCGGCGGCGCTGGCCGTGCTCGGCGTGATCCATGGCACGCTCGGGCAGTGGCAGCTCAGCCTGTGGTTCGCGGCCGGATTCGCGGCGGCGGCGGGCGCGCTGGCGTTGTGCGGATGGCTGCTGGTGCTCGCCGCGGGCCGCATCCGGCGCAGCACTGGCGTGGCGCTGCGCCACGGGCTCGCGAACCTCTCGCGCCGGCGCGGCGGGAGCGTCGCGCAGATCGTCGCGTTTGGCCTCGGCGTCATGCTGCTGCTGGTGCTGACGATCCTGCGCCGCGACCTGCTGCACGACTGGCGCACCAGCCTGCCGGCGGGCGCGCCGAACTATTTCTTCGTCAACATTCCCACCGAGCAGCGCGATGACTTCGCCGCCGCGCTGCGAGCCGCGGGCGCCAGGCCCGAACGACTGCTGCCGATGGTGCGCGGCCGGCTGCTGACCATCAACGGTGCGCCGATCGACAAGGGCGCGTCGCGCGGCCGCATGGCCGAGCGCGAGCAGAACCTGACCTGGTCGGCCGAACTCGGCGATGACAACCTGATCACCGCCGGACACTGGTGGCGGCCGGAGGATAGCGGCAGGCCGCTGGTGTCGATCGCGAGCGAATTCCAGGAATCGCTCGGCCTGAAGCTCGGCGACAGGCTCGGCTTCGACGTGGCGGGCGAGCACTTCGATGTCACCGTGGCGAGCTTCCGCAAGGTGAAGTGGGACAGCTTCCGCCCGAACTTCTTCATCATGTTCCCGCCCGGCCTGCTCGATGGCACCGCCGGCAGCTACATGACCAGCGCGCTATACCAGCCGCGCGGCCCGGGCGCGCTCACCGAGCTCGTGCGGCGCTTCCCGAGCGTGTCGATCTTCAACATCGGCGACCTGCTCGCGCAGGTGCGCTCGGTCATCGACAAGGCGGTCACCGCGGTGCAGAGCGTGTTTGCATTCACGCTGCTGGCGGGATTGACGGTGTTGCTCGCCGCCGTCCAGGCCAGTGGCGATGAGCGGCGCTACGAAACGGCCATCATGCGCGTGCTGGGCGCGGCACGCGCGCTGCTCGTGCGCAGCGCGCTGGTGGAATTCGCGGCCCTGGGCCTGCTTGCCGGCGTGCTCGCCGCCAGCGGCGCGGCGCTGGGTGGATGGCTGCTGGCGCGGCAACTCGACCTGCACTACCGGTTCGACGCGCTGCTGTGGTTCGGCGGCGTGCTGGGAACGATCGGCGTCGTGGCCCTCGCCGGATGGCTGGCGACGCGTCCGGCGCTCAACCAGCCGCCGCGCACGATACTGTACTGAAGGCGCCGGGCGCCGGGCCGGCGAGCGCGTGCGTCGGTGCGCGGTGGCTAGTGCGCGATGGCGATCGTGATCCACGCCTGGGCGATCGCATCGCCGTGCAGCGAGAGTCCCTCGATCGCGAATTCGTAGATGCCCGGGCCGAGCGCGGTGTTGTTGAGCGCCAGGTGCAGGTCGCCGTTCGAATCACGCAGCATGTAGTTCAGCACCGCGACGCGGCCCTGGTCCTGGCGATCGAGCGTGACGCGGAA
Organism: Steroidobacteraceae bacterium; assembly: GCA_035542135.1. Taxonomy (GTDB): domain Bacteria; phylum Pseudomonadota; class Gammaproteobacteria; order Steroidobacterales; family Steroidobacteraceae; genus FEN-1191. Next base: position 5,638 of record DATKLZ010000155.1, read on the forward strand.
GGCGGTGAACTTCGACCACGACATGTCGATCTTCAGGTCGGCCATCTGCGCTTCGCCGCCTCCGCCCAGCGTCACGGCCGGGCGGCGCGACGGGGCCGTGCGGCTCGGCACCAGCTTGATGTTGCGCGTGCTGGTCGCGGGCTCGAGCGGCTGCTCGCTGACGGCCTGGCGGAGCGAGGCGATGGTCGCATCGCGGCCGGCGAGCTTGCCCCACATCGCCGCGGCGGCGATCGCGGCGACGAGCGCGAGCGCGAGCGCGGCGATCATGATCGGCAACTGCTCGAACCACTTTTTCTTGGGCACTTCCCACGGCGGCGCGATGCCGCCGGCCTCGAGCAGCCGAAGCCCCGAGTGCACGCGTTCGGCCAGTCCCAGCTGGTCAATCAGTTCGGGATGCTCGCGGCAGTAGCGTTCGAAGTCCTGCGCGCCGCGGATCGGCAGGCGTCCCGACAGGTAGCGCTCGGCGATCTGGTTCTTCAGGATGAAATCGCGGTCCATCGGCATCGACTGCGGCACGGGCGGAATGGCGTGCCGCGGGGGCGCGGCGGTCGACGTGGCGGCGTCGGGAGCCGCCTGGCCGCCCGGGGGCGGCGTGACGAGTGGCGCGGTACGCATTTTAGGTAGGATATGCCATGAGACCCTGTGACTTGCCTATCGTGCGCCCGGGCCCGGCAGCGCGCATGGCAGGTGGTCACAGTTCGCCGCGCGGCTGCGGCTGATGCGAACTGCGTCGCACTTTTGGGGGTCATTTGAGTCAAAGAGCACGCCTCCCATCCGGGTGCACGCGCGGAGTCCAGTCGATGAACATCCAGGGAATTCCGGCCCTTGCGGGCCTGCTCGCCTGCGCCTGCCTGGGCGCGGGCGCGGTGTCGGCCGCGCAGCCCGATGAGTCGGCGCTCACCATCTACAGCTCGCAGCAGCCGGGCGCGATCTCCGCCGACTTCTATCGCCCGGTGCCGGGCGGATCGGTGCCGCCCGCCTCCTCGGTGCCGGGCTACGCCATGGTGCGCCAGGACCGCGACGTGCAGCTCAGCTCCGGGCGCTCGACGCTGCGCTTCAGCGACGTGGCCGGGCTCATCGATCCGACCACGGTCACGTTCACCGTGCCCGCGAATCCCGGCGTGCGCGTGCTCGAGCAGAATTTCCAGTTCGACCTGGTGAGCACCGCCAAGCTGATGCTGCGTTACCTCGATCGGGAGATCACGGTCGAGCGCAACGTCGGCAATGAAACCTCGACCATCACCGGCACCCTGCTCGCCGCCTCCGACGGACTCGTGCTGCGCAGCGCCGACGGCAGCGTGCACGCGCTGAACGGCTATTCGGCGGTGAAATTCCCCGACCTGCCGGGCGGATTGATCACGCAGCCGACGCTGGTGTGGGAGCTGAATTCCCCGGTGTCCGGCACGCAGCGCGCGCGCGTCACCTACCAGACGGGCGGCATCACCTGGTGGGCCGACTACAACGTCGTGTTCAACGAAGGGCGCGACGCGAACAGCGGCCTGGTCGACCTGTCGGCCTGGGTCAGCGTCATCAACCAGTCGGGCGCGACGTACAGGGACGCGAAGCTCAAGCTCGTCGCGGGCGATGTCAATCGCGTGCAGCCGCAGTTCCGCCGGGCGGTGAAGTTGGACATGCCGATGGCGGCGGCCGCCACGCAGGAGGGCTTCGCCGAGAAGGCCTTCGACGAATTCCACCTCTACACGCTCGGCCGCACGACCACGCTCCCGAACAACTCGACCAAGCAGATCGAGCTGTTCGATCGCGCGAAGCAGATCCCTGCGCGCCGGCTGCTGGTCTACGACGCGCTGGGTTCGCCGAGCTTCGGCTCGCCCTATACCGGGCGCGATCCCGGGTTCGCCGACAACACGAAGGTCGAGACCTACCTCGAGTTCCGCAACGATGCGGCATCGGGCCTGGGCGTGCCGCTGCCGGCCGGACGCGTGCGCGTCGCGCGTGTCGACAGCGCGGACGGGAGCCTCGAGTTCATCGGCGAAGATGCGATCGAGCACACGCCGAAGGACGAAACCGTGCGGTTGAAGCTCGGCAGCGCCTTCGACGTGGTCGGCGAGCGGCGCCAGGTGGACTATCGCATCGACACGAAGGCGCACTGGATCGAAGAGGAAATCGAGATTACGATCCGCAATCACAAGGCACAGCCGGTTGACGTACAGGTGCGCGAGCCGATGTACCGCTGGTCCAATTGGACCCTGCTCTCCCATTCGCACGACTTCGTGAAGGACAGCGCGCAGCGGATCCATTTCAACGTCACCGTCCCGAAGGACGGCGCGACGGTGGTCCGCTATCGCACACACTACAGCTGGTAGCCGCATGGGTGCAGGCGACGACAGGCCTGGCGACAAGCCGCAGCGCATCAAGCCGACGACCGCGCTC
>DATKLZ010000156.1:0-6329 GCA_035542135.1 Steroidobacteraceae bacterium
GGCCGGGCCCCGTGGTAAAATCCCCCGATGAAGCCGCTGGTTGGCATCATCATGGGGTCGGCCTCCGACTGGGAAGGCATGCGCCCCGCCGCGGAAATGCTCGAGAAGCTCGGCATTGCCCACGAAGTGCGCGTCGTGTCCGCGCACCGCACGCCCGACCTGCTGTTCGAATACGCCAGTTCGGCGGCCGGCCGCGGCCTCGAAGTGCTGATCGCCGGCGCCGGCGGCGCCGCGCACCTGCCGGGCATGACGGCCGCCAAGACCACGCTGCCGGTGCTCGGCGTGCCGGTGCAATCGCGCGCACTCAACGGCCTCGACTCGCTCCTGTCGATCGTGCAGATGCCGGCCGGCGTGCCGGTCGCCACGTTCGCGATCGGCGCCGCCGGCGCCACCAACGCGGCGCTGTTCGCCGCGGCGATCCTCGCCACGCACCACACCGACGTCGCCACCGCGCTGGCGGAGCACCGGCGCAGGCAGACCGAGGCCGTGCTCGCGCACCCCGACCCGCGGACCCCGGCCGCATGACCATCGGCGTCGTGGGTGCCGGCCAGCTCGGCCGCATGCTCGCGCTCGCCGGTTACCCGCTCGGTCTCGATTTCCTGTTCCTCGACCGCAGCGCCGACGTGCCCGCCGCCGCGCTCGCGCCGGTCCTGGTCGGCGAATTCACCGACCGCGCGCTGCTGCGCCGGCTGGCGCGCCGCTGCGAGGTGCTGAGTTTCGACTGGGAGAACATCTCGGTGCCGACGCTGCGCGCCGCGGCGCGGGGCTCGGGCACGCGCATCAGCCCGCCGCTGCGCGCGCTGGCCACCGGCCAGGACCGGCTGCTCGAGAAGCGCCTGTTCGAGCGCCTGCGCATCCCGACGACGCGCTACACGCCGGTCGGGAGCCGCGCGGCGCTGCAGCGCGCCTGCGCGCGCATCGGCCTGCCCGGCGTGCTCAAGACGCGGCGCCTGGGCTACGACGGCAAGGGCCAGTATGTGATCCGCAGGCGCGCCGATATCGACTCCGCCTGGGAGGCGCTCGGCGGCGCGCCGCTCCTGTACGAGGAATTCGTGGACTTCGGGCTCGAGGTCTCCGCGATCGGCACGCGCGCGCGCGACGGGAGCGAGGCGATCTACCCGCTGACGCGCAACTGGCACGCCGGCGGGATCCTGCGCCTGAGCGTCGCGCCGTGGCAGGCGCCGTCGCTCTCCGCCCAGGCGCGTGCGCACCTGCGCGCGGTGCTGCGCGAGTTCCGCTACGTCGGCACGCTGGCGATCGAATTCTTCGTGCGCGACGGTCGGCTCATCGCCAACGAACTCGCGCCCCGCGTGCACAACTCGGGGCACTGGACGATCGAAGGCGCGGTGACCAGCCAGTTCGAGAACCACCTGCGCGCCATCGCGGGGCTCCCGCTGGGCAGCGCGGCCGCCGTCGGCCATGCCGCGATGGTCAACCTGATCGGCCGCATGCCGGCCGCCGCCGACGTGCTCGCGCAGCCCGGCGTGCACCTGCACGACTATGGCAAATCGCCGCGCCCGGGGCGCAAGCTCGGCCATTGCACGCTGCTGGCCGCCACGCCCGGCGAACGTGACCGGCGTACGCGCGCGCTGCTGCGGCGCCTGGCACTCTCGCTGCGCGGCGCGCCTTGAATTCCGGCTTCAACTAGGCGACGCTGGCGCCGGGGAAGCGAATGAATCTCGAGCTGTTCAAACTCAAGGAACTGCCGTTCCGGCTGAACCCGGACCCGCAGTTCCTCTACCTGAGCAAGGCCCATGCGCGCGCCAAGGCGTACATGGAGTCGACGATCTGGTTCACCGACGGTTTCGTCGTCATCACCGGCGAGATCGGCTCGGGCAAGACCACGCTGATCGAGACCTTCGTCAGCGAGCTCGACTCGAACGTGACGCTGGCGCAGATCAGCCAGACGCAGGTCACGGCGGTCGAATTCCTGCAGTCGGTGCTGGTGCAGTTCGGCATCAAGCCGTTCCAGATGAAGAAGGCGGAGCTGCTCGCGACGCTCAACAACTTCCTGGTCGAGCAGTACGAGGCCGGCCGCAAGGTGCTGCTGATCGTCGACGAGGCGCAGAACCTCGGGCTGCGGGTGCTCGAGGAGATCCGCATGCTCTCCGGCATCGACAACAGCAAGGAGAAGATCCTCAGGATCATCCTGGCCGGGCAGCCCGAGCTCAACGCCAAGCTCGACGCGCCCGAACTGGTGCAGCTCGTCCAGCGCGTGCGCCTGCGCTTCCACCTCACCGCGCTGAACCACGACGACACCCGGGCCTACATCCTGCATCGCCTCGAAGTGGCCGGATCGCAGGGCCGCGAGATCTTCCTGCCCGAGACCTACGACCCGATCTACCGCTATACGGGTGGGGTGCCGCGCCTGATCAACACGTTGTGCGACACGGCGATGCTGGCCGCGGCCAATGACGACCGCGACCAGGTGAGCGCCGGCGATGTCAAGGCTGCGGTAGGCGAGCTGCAGTGGGTCGAGTTCGGGCAGCGCCCGTCGACCGGCCGCGTCGCGGCGACCGCGCGGGCCACGGCCCGGGCCATACGGCAGATCGATCGCGTGCCGCAGCCCGTCGCGGGCGCCCCGCTCGCCCGGCTGCTGGTCATGAGCCACGGCAAGACGGTCTGCGAGCGCGCGCTGTCCGTCGGGCGCATCATCATCGGGCGCGCCTCCGACGCCGACCTGCACGTCGACAGCCCGGTCATCAGCCGCCACCACTGCCAGATCGTCACCAGCGAGAAGCTGTGCGTGCTCGAAGACCTGAACAGCAGCAACGGCGTGTACATCAAGAACCAGCGCGTGCGCCGCCACAACCTGAACGACGGCGACGTCGTGTCGCTCGGTGCGCACCAGATCCTGTACGTCGACGAACGCCCGGGTACGCGCCTGGGCGCCGACGCCGAAGCCCCTGACACCGGTTCGCACCCGCGCCTGGCGCCGGCCGGCGGCGCTTCGGGCTGATCGCGCGCGGCCGGCCGGCCGGTCAGCGCGTGTCGTCGTTTGAATCGATCAGCGGGCGCCCGCGCCGCTGGTAGTCCGCGCTGGTGGCCCGGTACGCCCGCCGGTGCATCCACAGCACCAGGGCCAGCACGAGCACGATGAAGCCCGCGGCGGTGCAGGCCACGCTCCAGGACTCGGCACGCCAACGGTAGCTCGCCCACAGCAGCGCCCCGCCGAGCGCAGCGTACAGGCCCGGCAGGCTCTCATAGACCGGTTTGGTCAGGCGTGGCACGCGCCGATGCTAGCGCGTACGAGGGCCTTGCGCACCCGACGCCTCCGGCAAGCCACCACCGGCACCCGCTGGTGGGTTCGACCTTGAAGCGTTACATGTAATCCGGTACATGTAACGCTTTTCGCCGACGGGGCCCCACCTGCCCTTCCGCGTGCAGGGGCCGCTACGCGGTTCCGCCCACCGTGAGTGCGTCGACCCGCAGCGTCGGTTGGCCGACGCCCACCGGCACGCTCTGGCCTTCCTTGCCGCAGGTGCCGACGCCGGCGTCGAGCTTGAGGTCGTTCCCGACCATCGCGACGCGCGTCAGCACGTCCGGGCCGTTGCCGATCAACGTGGCGCCCTTGATCGGTGCGCCGAGCCTGCCGTTCTCGATCAGATACGCCTCGCTGACGGAGAAAACGAACTTGCCGGAGGTGATGTCGACCTGCCCGCCGCCGAAATTCACGGCGTAGATGCCGCGCTCGACCGAGCGGATGATCTCTTCCGGCGCGTAGGGCCCCGCGAGCATGTACGTGTTGGTCATGCGTGGCAGCGTGAGGTGCGCGAAGGACTCGCGGCGGCCGTTGCCGGTGGGCGCGACGCCCATCAGCCGCGCATTGAGCTTGTCCTGCAGGTAGCCGCGCAGGATTCCATCTTCGATCAGCGTCGTGCACTGCGTCGGCGTGCCTTCATCGTCGATGTTCAGCGAACCGCGGCGGCCGGGCAGCGTGCCATCATCGACAACCGTGCAGCCGGGGCTCGCCACGCGCTCGCCGATGCGGCCGCTGAACGCGGACGTGCCCTTGCGGTTGAAATCGCCCTCGAGCCCGTGGCCGATCGCCTCGTGCAGCAGGATGCCGGGCCAGCCGGGGCCGAGTACGACGGTCATCGTGCCGGCCGGCGCGTTCACCGCCTCGAGGTTCACGAGCGCCTGGCGCACCGCATCGCGCGCGAGCTCGAGCGGGCGGTCGCCGGCGACCAGCTCGGCCAGCGTGTAGCGGCCGCCCGCGCCGGCATAGCCCTGTTCGCGCCGGCCGTCCTGCTCGACGATCACCGACACGTTCATGCGCACCAGCGGGCGCACGTCGGCGGCCAGCGCGCCGTCGCTGGTGGCGATCAGGATGGTCTCGTGCACCGCATGGAGGCTCGCCATGACGCGCACGACGCGCGGATCGAGCTTGCGGGTCTCGCGATCGACGCGCTCGAGCCAGGCGACCTTCTGCTCGTCCGACAGGCTCGGCAGCGGGTCGACGGGCTGGTACAGCTGGTGGCCCGGCACGCGATGCCAGGCCTGCAGCCTGCCGCTCGTGCCGCGCACCGCGATGGCGCGCGCGGCGCGCGCGGCCTCCTCGAGCGCCGCAGGCAAGATCTCATCCGAATAGGCGAAGCCGGTGCGCTCGCCGGCCAGCGCGCGCACGCCGACACCCTGCTCGATCGAGGAGCTGCCTTCCTTGACGATGCCGTCCTCGAGCGACCACGACTCCTCCTGCGAGGCCTGGAAATACAGGTCGGCGGCGTCGACCTTCGCGCCGAGCGCCAGGTCGAGCGCCTGCGCCAGCCGCCCCTGGTCGAGCCCGCCCGGCGCCAGCAGCGCGGCTTGCGCGAGTTGCAACGGCTCGGTGGTGGTGCTCATGCGGCCCCCGCGAGCGAGGCGACACGGTGCGACAGCGCGGGAAACTTGCGCCGCGCGTCGTCCTGTGCTGCCCGGTCGATCGTCGCGCTGATCACGCCTTCGCCATCGGGCAACTGCGCGAGGATGCGGCCCCAGTAATCGACGATCAGGCTGTGGCCCCAGGTGCGCCGGCCGTTCGGATGCAGGCCGTACTGCGCGCTCGCCACCACGTAGCACAGGTTCTCGATCGCACGCGCGCGCAGGAGCGGCTCCCAGTGCGCCTCGCCGGTGGGCGCCGTGAACGCGGCCGGCACGACGAACCACTGCGCCCCGGCCGCCTGCAATCGCCGGTAAAGCTCGGGAAAGCGCAGGTCGTAGCAGATCGACAGCCCGAGCCGGCCGGCGGGGGTGTCGACCGTGACGACCTTGCTGCCCGGCGCCATGTGCGCCGATTCGCGATAGCTCTCGGCCCGGTCGGGCAGCTCGACGTCGAACAGGTGGATCTTGTCGTAGCGCGCGGCGCGCGCGCCGTCGTCGGAGTACACGAGGCAGGACTGCGAGATGCGCTCGCCCGGCGCGTTGGCGATCGGCACGGAACCGGCGACGATCCACAGCCGCAGCCGCGCGGCGGCCTGCGCGAGGAAGTCCTGCACCGGACCGGCGCCGTCGGGCTCCGCCAGCGCGCGCCGGTCGGCATCCCGCTGCGCCATGATCGAGAAGTTCTCGGGCAGCACCGCGACGCCCGCGCCCTGCTCCGCCGCGGCCTGCAGCAACCGCCCGGCGGTGGCGAGGTTGGCATCGCGCTCGCCGCCCGAGCACATCTGCACCGCGGCGACGCGGCAGGCTGGCGGGGTCGGTTTGACGCTCGTCCCGGACATGGATCGCTAGGCTAGCACGATGTCGTACTGCTCGACGCTGTAGAGCGCCTCGGACTGCAGGCGGATCGGCTTGCCGACCCGGAATTCCAGGTCGGCCAGCACCGGCGCCTCCTCGTCGAGGAGCCGCTCGACCACTTCCGGGTGCGCGAGGATCACCAGCTCCTTCACCTGGAACTGCGCGCCCTGGCGCAGTGCATCGCGGTAGATCTCGTGGCAGATGGTCTCCGCGCTGCGCACGAAGCCCCGGCCCTCGCAGGTCTGGCAGGGCTCGCACAGCAGGTGTTCCAGGCTCTCGCGCGTGCGCTTGCGCGTCATCGCGACCAGGCCCAGCGGCGCGCCCTCGGCGACCTGGTTCTGCGCCCGGTCGGCGGCCAGCGCGGCCTGGAACGCCGCCAGCAGCTGCGCGCGGTGCGCCGCGTCCTCCATGTCGATGAAGTCGATGATGATGATGCCGCCGAGGTTGCGCAGCCGCAGCTGGCGCGCGATCGCGACCGCCGCCTCGAGGTTGGTGCGGTAGACGGTATCCTCCGGATTGCGGTGGCCGACGAACGCGCCGGTGTTCACGTCGATCGTGGTCATCGATTCGGTCTGGTCGATGACGATGTAGCCGCCCGACTGCAGCTGCACCTG